>JANQHO010000037.1 GCA_028277105.1 Owenweeksia sp.
ATCGCAAGTTACCTACTTGAAGATAGAGGCCTTTAACACGGCTACCAGTATGTGGGATTCTTTGACTAGCATAATCGGAGAGCAACAGGCAGCCCAGGGGGACCCCTATCAGGAAGCTTTGGTGAATTTGTCAGCTTACCAGCCCAATGGCCAGGTAGTATTGCGCTTTACCACGGAAAAAGGAACCGGTAGTTTAGCTTTTGAAGGCGATGTGGCTTTGGATGACATTACTGTAGCTGAGGCTCCTAGTTGTATAGCTCCCACCAATTTGGGAGTAACCAATCTTACCTCGAGCTCGGCTGATGCCTACTGGACCACTGGCGGAGCCGCCAACTGGAATATAGAATATGGCCCAGATGGCTATGCTTTTGGTAATGGTACCAGATTGATCGCTACTAATGATACTACTACTATACCCGGCCTTATGGCCAATACGCCATATGATTTTTATGTACAGGATAGTTGCGGTATCGGTGATGTTTCTACCTGGGAGGGCCCATTTAGCTTCACTACTCTTTGTACAAGCCAACTCAATGGGGCTTATACCATTAACTCAGCTCAGCCTACCGGGGGAACAAACTTTAACAGTTTTGCAGATGCCCTGGTTGAATTATTGGATTGTGGTGTTTCCGGGCCTGTTACCTTCAATGTAGCGGCAGGCACCTATGCAGAAAATATCACGTTAACCGAAATCACAGGAGCTAGCTCCGTTAATACCATCACTTTTGACGGAGGAAGCGCTTCTACCACGGAAATCACCCATACCTCCACAACTGATGAGCCTACCATATATTTTGACGGAGCAGATCATGTCACTATTAAGAACATGACGGTAAGTAATAACAGTCCGAGTGATGGCTGGGGTATTTTATTCCAAAACAGCTCGGATTCAAATACGGTGGATAATTGCCATATCAAAATGCCAGTTGGCACTACCACGGATATCATTGGTATAGTAGCCAGTAACAGCCTGTCTTCTGAGACAAGTACGGGTGATAATGCCAATTATCTGACGATCAGCAATTCTACTTTCACCGGTGGGGAAACTGGAGTTCACCTTACAGGTGGATCCACCTCTTCAGCGCACAATCTGGGAAATAAAATAATGGACAATGTTTTCCGCGACCAGGATGATCACGGAATCGAGGTAGACGGACAAACCAATATCGTAGTGTCAGGAAATGATGTTGACAGCCTGAATAACACCGGGGGTGACGGTATTTACCTCGTTGATGTCAATGACTTTGAAGTTTTAGCTAACCGCGTGGTAGCACCGGATTACGGGATTTATGTGAATGACGGTAATGACGGTTACTCAGCCACCGCAAATTCCACGGTCATCAACAATATGTCTATTTCTGAGACAGACTATGGCATTTACCTGAACGATTTTGAGTTTGTGGAAGTGTATCACAACAATGCAGTAGGAGAGCCGGCCATGGCCATTAATGATCAGGATACAACCGTGATCATTAAAAACAATATTTTCTATTCTACTGCCGACTATGCTTTTGAGTCATTAGATACTGTTACCGCCAATGATGTGATAGACTACAATGTTTATTACACAGGAGGAACCGATCTCGTTGAGATCTTAAGTACCGTTATTACAGATCTGGCGGCCTGGCAAACGATCGATGCTACCCGTAATGCAAACTCCTTGGAAGGCGATCCTTCATTCGTAGACCTGGCGTCTGATCTTCACGTATTGGGTGCTATTGCCAATAACGTAGCCGATCCTTCAGTAGGGGTTACCGTTGATATTGACGGAGATCCCCGTTCAGGAACTACCCCCGACATAGGAGCAGATGAATTTACTCCGGCCAGTTGTACACCTCCTTCTGCTTTGGGTGTGTTCAATATTGCTTTTACTTCAGCAGATATTTACTGGACTACCGGAGGTGCGGCTAACTGGAATGTAGAATACGGTTCAAGGGACTTCATTTTTGGAACAGGAACACGTATACAGGCTACAAATGATACATTGACCATTTCAGGTCTTTCTGCATCATCTAGTTATGATTTCTATGTGCAGGACAGTTGTGGTATAGGAGATGTTAGTAATTGGATAGGCCCCTTTAACTTTAACACTCTTTGTGGAACATTTACTGCACCTTACTCTCAAAACTTTGACGGAGCTCCCGCTCAGGATCCTTTTGGTGGAATCCTTTGCTGGTCTATAGCAGGTCCGGGTGCCGATGATATCGAACTTAATGATTCTCCCGATGCCGGTCTTGATCCTGCTCCCAGTTTACCTAATTCAGTAGAGTTGAATGACGGAGATTTTGATGCCGGAGATACGGCCATATTAGTGAGCCCACAGTTTTCGGACCTGCCTTCAGGAAACAACCGTATCCGGTTTAAAGCAGCTTTTGAAAATGTCAATGAAGAATTGTTCATCGGAGTAATGAGTGATCCTATGGATGCTTCTACCCTCGTTATTTTGGACACCATTACCACTAGTACAGAAGATGTATACATAGAGTATATAGTTAATATGGATAATACTACTGCCATCGGTACGGCCGAGCACGTAACTTTTGTTCACGGAACAGATATCTATGAAGTTTACGTAGATGATTTCTTCTATGAAGCAATACCGATATCCTGTACCAATACAGCAGGTATGGATTCCACCGGGTCCGTTTGTGCTACTAACACCATGGTAGACCTGAGCACCTATCTTCGCATGGCAGATCCGGGTGGAGCCTGGGCCGACCTTGATGCTACCGGAGCCTTAACGGGAGCTATGTTTGATGCCAGCCAGGTGGCAACAGGTAATGCCTACAACTTCGGTTATGTGGTATCAGCTACCGGATGCCCCGATGATACGGCTATGATTGCAATCAGCGTTGATCCGGTTAATTCTGCAGGCATGGATTCTACCGGAACGGTTTGTGAAGATAATATGGCCGTTGATTTGAGTACCTACCTCAGAATGGCTGACGCAGGAGGTAGCTGGTTAGATGATGATGCTACCGGAGCCCTTACAGGAACTAGCTTTGATGCGAGTCAGGTTACCGCAGGAGCGAGCTATAATTTCACCTATTTTGTTTCCGGTGGAACTTGTCCAAATGACAGCGCTACTATTACTATCAACGTTGAAGCTTTACCTAATGCCGGTTCTGATGCCAATGATACTATCTGCGACACTATAACAGTAGATCTGAGCACTTACCTGGGAACTTCTGATCCCGGTGGTCTTTGGGAAGATGTTGACGGAACAGGTGCTCTTACCGGTAGTTCTTTTGACGCCTCTCAGGTTACAGTTAATGCTTCCTACAGATTCAGATATATAGTATCCGGAGTAGTTTGTCCGAATGATACAGCAAATCTGAGCATCTATGTAGAAGACTGTTCTATAGGTATAGATGAATACGGGGCAGCTTCTTCTATAAGCGTTTACCCTAATCCAACCGGTGGAGTTCTCCATATCGAGAATAAGGGCTTGGGAACGCAGTCGCTGGAAGTAGAGCTGTATGCGGCTAACGGTCAGCTGGTGATCAAAGATGTATTTGACGGAAACGACAAAGTAACATTGGATATCAGCGACCTTGCCAAAGGTATGTATCAGTTGAGAGTTACAGCCGACAATGGCATTTATTCTCAACAGATTATGCGTCAATAATTTTAGAATTCATAAATCGATATGAAAAGAGCGTCCTATAACGGACGCTCTTTTTTTTTCAAACCGCCTAAAGAACTACATTTGTTTGTGTTACAAATAAAATACTTCAACACAATGAGAAAAGCCATTGCCATTAACACCTTAATTTTATCAGGCTTATTAGCTTCCTGCGGGCAGCCAGATAAAAATGAAGCTACATCTATGATTAACTATCCGGAAACTAAAAAAGATACCTCAGTTACGGACGATTATTTCGGCACTCAGGTAGCAGATCCTTACCGGTGGCTGGAGGATGATACTTCTCCTGAGACAGCAGAATGGGTTAAGGCTCAAAATGAAGTAACGTTTAATTATCTGGAACAAATACCATATCGCGATCAAATAAAAGAAAGGCTGACAAAGCTGTGGAATTACGAAAAATATTCAAGACCGTTTAAAAGAGGAGACTGGACTTATTTTTATAAAAATGACGGACTGCAAAACCAATATGTGCTTTACAGGCAGAAAGGAGAAGAAACTCCGGAGGTTTTTTTAGATCCCAACACCTTTTCAGAAGACGGAACAACCTCATTAGGGGGAATAAGTTTTACCGAAGACGGAACCTTGTGCGCTTACCAAATAAGTGAGGGCGGTAGCGATTGGCGCAAAGTGATTGTATTGGATGCTGAAACCAAAGAGATCATAGAAGATACTTTAATAGATGTTAAGTTCTCCGGGCTCTCCTGGAGAAATAATGAAGGCTTTTATTACAGTAGCTATGACAAACCTAAAGAGGGAAGCCAATTATCCGGTATGACCCAATATCACAAACTGTATTTCCACAAATTAGGCGATAAACAAAATAATGATGAACTTATTTTTGGAGGGGAAAAAACGCCCAGAAGATATGTACAAGGAGGCGTAACAGAAGACAATAATTATCTGGTTATTTCAGCCGCAACGTCTACTACGGGAAATGAGTTATACATTCAGGACTTGAGGAAAGCCAACGGCAAGATCATTCCCATAGTAGATAATTTTGACAATGAACACGCTATAATCTTTACCGAGGGGGATAAACTTTTTATCCAGACCAATCTGGGTGCACCCAATAATAAAGTAGTAACAACCGATCTGCAAAACCCTACCCCTGACAACTGGAAAGACCTGATCCCCGAAACAGAGAATCCCTTGAATACAGGTACAGCCGGCATGAAAATTTTCGCCAGCTACCTGGTTGACGCCACATCCAAAATATTGCAATACAATCTCAACGGAGAGTTGGAAAGAGAAATTGAATTGCCCGGTGTAGGCTCGGCTGGTGGCTTTGGGGGAAGAATGGAAGACACTATTATTTATTACAATTTCACGAGCTATATATACCCTTCAACCATTATGAGATACAACATTGAAGATGGTTCGAGTGAAACCTATAAAAAATCAGGCGTAGAGTTTGATCCCGAAGAATATACCTCCTTCCAGGTGTTTTACCAATCTAAGGACGGTACCAGGATACCGATGACCATTACCCATAAAAAGGGAATAGAACTAGATGGTACGAACCCGGCATATCTTTACGGATACGGAGGTTTTAATATCAGTCTTACCCCTGCTTTCAGTACGTCCAATATCGTTTTTCTTGAAAACGGAGGAGTGTTTGCTGTGGCCAACCTCAGGGGGGGAGGTGAATACGGTGAAAAATGGCATCTGGCCGGAACCAAGATGAACAAACAAAATGTATTTGATGATTTTATCGCAGCCGGAGAGTATCTCATTCAGAATAAATACACTTCCAGTGATAAATTGGCAATTGCAGGAGGCTCTAATGGAGGCTTATTGGTGGGTGCTACCATGACCCAACGTCCCGATTTGGCGGCAGTAGCATTTCCGGCCGTAGGGGTTCTGGATATGCTGCGCTATCATAAGTTCACAGCAGGGGCCGGATGGGCATATGACTATGGAACATCGGAAGACAATAAAGAAATGTTTGAGTATTTATACGGATACTCACCTTGCCATAATCTGAAAGAAGGCACTAATTATCCTGCAACTATGGTTACTACAGGAGATCATGACGACCGGGTGGTACCCGCTCACAGTTTTAAATTTGCTGCCCGCTTACAGGAAACTCACAAAGGAGAGGAACCCGTTATGATCAGGATTGAGACCAAAGCCGGGCACGGAGCCGGTAAACCTACTGAAATGATCATAGAAGAACTGGCAGATAAATGGGCTTTTCTTTTCTGGAATACCGGTTATAAAAATTTGCCTTCAGAGGAAAACCGCGGGGTCTGACCGGAAAAACGTATAAAATATTAAAGCCCCCAATTCGGGGGCTTTTGTTTTTTCAGGATTCTAAAAAGACTATTGAGGTAGGATAACCCCATTTATTTTGTGTACTACACCATTGGTACCCTGAATATTGACTTCTGTGACATTAACAGTATTATTAGTGCCATCAGTTATAGTTACAGCACCATTACCTGTAACGGCAACATCAAAACTGGCACCGGCTAAACTGTTAACAGGACCTGTCATTACATTTTCAGCTCTTATATTACCATCAACCACATGATACAAAAGGACGTTGGCCAAAGGACCGGTACCCAAGGTATTCACTAGTTCCCCCAGGTCATTTACCATCGGTGTATTTTGTATTAATGTATCGAAAGCGCTATTATCAGGAGCGAAAAGGGTTACCAGTACAGTATCAGAATCGAGCACATCATTCAGGCTGCCATCAGCGGCTTTTAAGGCAGCATCCAGTGAACCAAAAGTACTTTGGTTGAGGCTAATCAACTGGTAAATGCTCAACGGAAGCAATACATTGTTGACCTCATGGATTACACCATTGGTAGCGTCTATATCTGCCCCCACCACATCAGCAGTACCATTTACCGTTACACCGCTGCTAATGTCAGTAAAGAGGGATAAGGCTCCACCGGCAGTAGCTTGCGCCAGGGTAGAGGCATAACCGGTGGTAACACTGGCAGCTTTAACTTCCGTATTCAGAACGTGATAAAGCAAAACATTTCTGAGGCCGGCATTGGTTAAAAGAGTCTCCGCAGCATCTAAGTCGGCTAGATTTAACGACTGAAAAAGACTTTGAAAGGCAGCATCATTAGGAGCAAAAACCGTGAATTCGGCATTCTCATTTGCCAGCTCAGAGGTAAGATTGGTGCGGTTTAAAGCATCCAGTAAAATAGTAAAACGGGCATCGGCTTCAACAGTAGCAGCAATACTCACTTGGGTGGTACCGCCATTATTACCATTATCATCATCATCGCTACAGGCAGCAATAAATGCAGAGGCAAAAATCAGGAGGATTATTTTTAAAAGGAACTTTTTCATAATGATTTGTTTAAGATTTTTTCTAAAGATCAATGTAATGTTATTTTTTCTGCAATTTTAACAGGAGAGCTAACCTGGTTTTTTAGCGATATTTGAATGGTGTATGCAGCTGCAAGCTCTCAAAACTATATAACGGTATGAAAAAAATATTAATGTTCGTAGCAACAGCCCTCGTTTTTGTCTCCTATGGACAAGGAGTGCAAAAAGACGCTGAAGGTTTTGAAACCTTTATCATAGAAGAGGAAGATACCACTTACCTAATGAAAAAGTATTTTTTGGTATTGCTGAAATCGGGAGAAAATCGCAATCAAAACGCAGAAGAAGCGGCCGAAATACAAAAGAAGCATTTGGATCACATCAACTGGATGGCTGAGCAGGGTTACGTTGATTTGGCTGGACCTTTCGGGGATGATGGAGAGATCAGGGGAATATTAGTGATGCGAGTGCCTTCAAAAGAAAGAGCAGAGGAGCTGGCAGCTATGGATCCGGCTGTAAAAGCTGGGAGGCTGATAATGGAAATACATCCGTGGTGGGCAGCTGTTGGAAGCAGCCTTAAATAGTGAATCCCTTATAAATCATCTTAAATGAACCTTGAAATCACAGGAACGGGAAGTTTTATTCCCGAAATTAAAGTCCCGAATTCGAACTTTTCTAATAACATTTTTTACAATGCTAAGGGAGAGAAAATAGAGCAGGATTCACAGCTAACGATTCAAAAGTTTGAAGAAATAACAGGAATACGCGAAAGGAGATATGCCCGGCCAGAGCAGCAGACTTCGGATTTAGCTACTATAGCAGCTCAAAAGGCTATTGAAGATGCTGGTTTGAACCCTGAAGAGCTTGATGGGGTAATAGTCGCACACAACTTTGGAGATATTCCCCACGGAAAAATTCAATCGGATATCTTGCCCTGTCTGGCTACAAGGGTAAAACACAATCTGGCAATCAAAAATCCAAACTGTATAGCATTCGATATCTTATATGGTTGTCCCGGATGGATACAGGGTGTAATCCTGGCGTATAACTATATTCTTGCCGGACAAGGTAATAGATACCTGGTAATCGGTGCGGAAACACTTTCCCGTAAACTCGATAAGCACGATCGGGATTCTATGATCTTTTCTGACGGAGCAGGAGCATCAATAGTTGAAGCCAGGCCTAATGGGATCTCTCGTGGGATTTTGAGTACAGTTTCTCAAACTTATGCAGAAGAAGAAGCCTATTATCTTTATTATGATGTGTCAAGGAATACAGCTAGTGAAAATCAGACACGTTATATCAAAATGCACGGACATAGGATTTTTGAATTTTCCCTTACACATGTGCCTTCAGCTATCAAAAAATGTATTGATCAATCTGATGTGAGTATTGATCAAGTCAAAAAAGTGTTAATTCATCAGGCAAATGAGAAGATGGATGAAGCTATTATCAAGCGATTGTTCAGATTGTACGGGAGTAAACCTCCGGAAGACATCATGCCGATGAGTATACACCTGTTGGGAAATAGCTCGGTGGCTACTGTTCCTACTTTGTTGGATCTTTTGAGAAAAAACAAACTGGAGGGGCATTCATTACACAGTGGAGATATCATAGTATTAGCCTCCGTTGGGGCGGGAATGAGTATCAATACTATAGTTTACAGGGTGTAAGGGTTTAGATCACCTTATTTATAAACTCAGATGATATAAATCATTTAAATAATATATGTCACTTTATAATGATTAACAAGCTGTTTACCCCTGTTCCACATCACTGGCCTGATGTAGCTTCCCTATCTCCTGGTCTATTGTCCAAAGGCCTATTCCGTCCTCACCTATTATATCAAATACTTCCAGGGCCCTGCGAGCCATGGTTTCCTCCTCCCGTTGCTCCATCACAAACCACTGCAGGAAGTTAAAAGTGGTGTAATCCTTGGTGTTAAGGCAGTAATCCACTATCTCATGAATAGATCGGGTTACCTGTATTTCGTGTTTTAAAACATCTTCAAAAACTTCGCGCAGTGATTTAAAGCTGTGCTTGATACCCGTTATTTCAGGTTGCAGGGCATGCCCTCCGGCTTCATTTACATATTTAAAAAGCTTCAGCATATGTCCTCTTTCTTCATCAGAATGCAGATAAAGGAATTCAGCTGAATTGTTATAACCCTGTGTTTCGCACCAGGAAGCCATGCTTAAATAATAAGCAGAAGATTTACCCTCCATAATGATCTGGGTATTGAGCATCTTTTCGGTTTCCTCAGTCAAGGATCGTTTGGGAGTAATTATATTGTTTTTCATATTGTTCAGGGTTTTATACAACAAACATACACGGCAAATATATGGTTTGTTCAGGGAGCTGTTTTTATTGCGCGATAAGACCAATAACCTAAGGGATGATTTATAAGCTTCTTACCTACATTTGTAACTCACAGAAAAATCACACGAATGCAACATATCCAAAACTACGTTTTAGGCGGATGGGTAAATGGCGAAGGAGAAGAACTAATGGCATATAATGCTATTACAGGAGAAGCTATAGGGATGGTATCCAGCCAGGGGCTGGATTATGAAGCCATTCTGGAATACGGGCGACAAAAAGGAGGGCCAGCATTGCGTAAAATGACTTTCCAGGAAAGGGGAAGAATGCTGAAAGCGCTTGCTCTCCACCTCGTTTCTATAAAAGACAAATTCTATGAACTGAGCTATGCCACCGGGGCCACTAAAATTGACAGCTGGGTGGATATTGAAGGAGGTATCGGCAATTTATTCGCCAATGCTTCCCTCCGCAGGCAATTCCCGGATTTACCTTATTACGTTGATGGGCAACAGGCTCCGCTTTCCCGGGAAGGAACTTTTATCGGACACCACATCATGGTACCTAAAAGAGGAGTGGCTGTACATATTAATGCGTTCAACTTTCCGGTTTGGGGAATGCTGGAAAAAATTGCCGTTAACCTGATGGCCGGGGTGCCGGCCGTAGTTAAACCTTCTGAATACACTTCCTACCTCACAGAATTAATGGTTCGCGAGATCGTCAAGTCTGGAATTTTACCCGAGGGCTCTCTTCAGTTGATAAGCGGTAAAGGCCGCGGTATAATTGACCACGTACAAACGGGTGATACCGTAACCTTTACGGGCAGTGCTGCTACCGGTAAGAAACTACAGGCCCTGTCCCATATTATAGAACGTTCCGTAAGCTTCAACCTGGAAGCCGATTCATTAAACGCGTCAGTGCTCGGTCCTGATGTGGAACCCGGAATGCCGGAATTCGATATTTTCATCAAAGAAGTACATCGCGAAGTAACCAGTAAGGCCGGCCAGAAATGTACAGCTGTCCGCAGGATACTCGTTCCCGAAGATAGAGTGGAAGCGGTACAGGAGGCTTTATCGGGACGTTTGAGTAAAACAGTTATAGGAGACCCCAGAACAGAAGGGGTGCGTATGGGTTCATTGGCCAATCACACCCAGGTAGAAAGGGTAAGAGAGAATGTGGAAAGGCTAATGCAATCCCAGGAAGTGGTATATGGCGATATGGATGACTTCGAAGTGGTTGGAGCGGATCGTAGCAAAGGTGCTTTCTTCAGCCCCATACTTTTCCGCAATAGTGACCCATTCAAGAATACAGATGTACACGAGATAGAAGCCTTTGGCCCTGTATCCAGTATTCTTCCCTATAAGAATCTTGATGAAGCAGCAGAACTAGCCAATATGGGAAAAGGTTCTTTGGTATCGTCCATTATTACTGCGGATGATAGAATAGGCAGGCAATTTGTGGTAGAAGCAGCCCATATGCACGGAAGGATTATGGTGCTGAATGCCAAATCAGCCAAAGAAAGTACCGGACACGGTTCACCTATGCCTTTACTAACCCATGGTGGTCCCGGAAGGGCCGGAGGCGGTGAAGAAATGGGGGGTAAGCGCGGAATTTTGCATTACCTGCAGCGCACAGCTATTCAGGGCCATCCCGATTCTATAACGGAGATCACCCAGGTGTACCAGCAGGGAGCTTCGCGCCCCGAGGCCGACAAACACCTTTTCCGTCAGTTTTTTGAAGAGCTGACCATAGGAGATACGGTGTACACCCACCGGCATACCGTTACCGATGCCGACATTGCCAGCTTTGCCCAGGTTAGTGGTGACAACTTTTACGCCCATGTGGATGCTACTTCCCTGGAAGGAACCATTTTTGAAGGAAAAGTGGCCCACGGCTACTACGTACTCTCCAAAGCAGCCGGCATGTTTGTCGATCCGAAAAAAGGGCCAGTATTACTCAATTACGGTATTGATGAATGCCGTTTCACCAAACCGGTTTACCCGGGTATGACCATAGGGGTAAAATTTACCGTAAAAGAAAAGATAGATCAGGAAAAGAAAAGCGAAGACGATATAGCCAAGGGGATAGTGAAGTTCAACGTAGATGTATATGATGAAGAAGGCGAAACGGTGGCCCTGGCAACGATATTGACTATGGTGAAAAAGTTGGATCAAAGCTAATTACTATTTCAAAATAAAGTATGTCATTCGACCGGTCAAACTTGAATACAGACTGCTATGCCGTTATCTTTTCTTATCAGCGGAGCAACGACCTGGAAGGTTACCTTGAGATGGACGATGCTACCCTAGAGGAAGTTAAAGCGATAGATGGGTATCTCGGTCACGAAGTTACCGGGGACGGCAGTGAACACGCCATTTTTATCTCGTATTGGAAAGACCGGGAAAGTATCGATCACTGGAGAAAAAACGGACTTCACAAAAAAGCCAAGGCCAAAGGAAAAACCCAGTGGTACAAGTGGTATCACAGCATTATCTGTAAAGTGGAAACCAGTAATTTCTCCCAGAGAAGCCAGGAAGAAAAGTAAAAATAATAGGGCTGCTTAGATTCCTGCCTGTAATACTATCTTTGGCCGGTAAAAAATTGATAATGTCACAAGCCATTAATCAGGGAGATGTTTCCGCAAACATCCGTGATCAGGTAGCAGAGATCGAATTCTTTCACCCACTTAGTAATTCCCTGCCGGGACGTGTTTTGGCCAAATTAGCCCAGGCTATAACCGATGCCGGTGAAAATGAAGAGGTAGCCATTATAATACTGCGTTCGGCTGGGGAGCGGGCTTTTTGTGCCGGAGCGTCCTTTGACGAACTTATTTCTATCAATGACTTTGAAACCGGAAAAAAATTCTTCAGTGGTTTTGCCAATGTCATCAACGCCATGCGCAAATGCCCCAAGCTGATCATTGGCCGTGTGCAGGGTAAAGCGGTTGGAGGGGGAGTGGGCCTCGCTTCTTCAGTAGACTATTGCTTTGCTACCACGCATGCTGCAGTTAAACTTTCGGAACTGGCAGTAGGTATAGGACCGTTTGTAGTGGGGCCTGCGGTAGAGCGCAAATTAGGCCTCAGCGGGATGAGTGAACTGGCGATCAATGCCACGGAATGGAGGGATGCAGAATGGGCCTATCAAAAAGGCTTGTACAATCACATTTTTGATACCGCAGAAGAAATGGATGAAGCTATTGCAGAGTTAGCGGGAAAGCTGAAAAGATCCAACCCGGAAGCCATGCGACTGCTCAAAAAGGTTTTTTGGAAAGGAACCGAAGACTGGGATGAGTTGTTGTCGGAAAGAGCCGCTATGAGTGGGAAACTCGTTCTCTCGGATTTTACCCGAAATGCCATCCAGGCCTTCAAAAAGAAATAATATGAAGAAAGCAGCACTACTGATTATGATGTTAAGCTTGGCAGCTTTTTCTCAAGCCCAAAATGATCAGGCTCCTGCAGACACTTCCTGGAAGATAGGAGGTAATTTTGGCTTGCAATTTAACCAGGCAGCTTACAGCAACTGGCAGGCAGGTGGGGTCAACTCAGTAGCCGGTAATGCCCTGCTCAGCCTTTTTGCCAACTATCAAAAAGGTAAATGGAGTTGGCAAAACAGTTTAACCCTGGCCTATGGTTTGAATTTTCAGGATACTGTTTTTAATAAAACGGACGACCGTATAGAACTGGAATCAAGGGTAGACTGGGATTTTTCAAAACGCTGGAGTGCCAGTGCCCTGTTAAATTTCAGAACCCAGTTTGCCAATGGTTATGATGTCCCGGGCGAGAGGGGGGACTCTGTCAGGATATCTGCTTTTCTGGCCCCGGCCTATACTCTACTGGGTTTGGGAGCCACTTACAAACCCAATAAAAAATTCAGTGCCTTTTTATCGCCCCTTACTTCAAAGATCACCATCGTTAACGATCAGAGGTTATCGGATAACGGAGCATTCGGAGTAGACAGCGGGAGTACTGTTCGCTATGAAATAGGGGGCTATGTGAATATGGCCTATAAAACTCCCATTATGGAGAATATCGATCTGCAGGCCAAGCTGGATCTGTATTCTAATTATCTTGACGGACAGTATAAATTTATCGATGTGAACAGCGAGCTGATCATTTTTATGGAGGTAAACAAGTACATTACAGCTAACCTTTCGTTAAACCTGATATACGATAACGATGTACTGTTTGACGATGATAATGACGGTATTTCTGACGGTCCCCGCACCCAGTTCAGAGAAGTATTAGGAGTGGGCTTCGTTTATAGGTTTGGTGATAAAAAGAAATAAGGAGCTTACAAAAGATTCAGGAAGTCTTTGATCTCAAAAGAAGAATTTCCATACTGGCCTTGCATAATATAAAAATATACCCCCTGCTGCAGCGGTTTTCCCTGGAAAGTTCCGTCCCATTTGAATTTGGTGTTATTGGTCTCATATACCAGGGTTCCCCAGCGATTGAACACTTTGAAGTTTAAGCTTTCCAGACAGGGTAATTCATCAACGCCAAAACCAAGGGAAAAATAGTCATTTAAGCCGTCATTATTGGGGGTAAATACATTGGGAATGAGGTTCTTGAAGTTTTCCTCCTGTGGGATCACCTCCAGCTTTACCTCTTTGTAAACAGTATCTACAACATCGCAACCAAAAGAGTAGGCGTAAATGTGCAGTGAAAAGGAGCTTTTCCTAAAAGCATCTCCACAGTCGGGAGTCCAACAAAATATACCATTAACACCTCCCTGCCCATAAACATTGTTGGAAAAATTAGGTGATGATGATACCGGTGTGAAAGAAAGGTTTTTATAGGTTACGCGAAGATAAACGCTATCGGAAGCATTAGTGTCGGAGACTTCAATGTTCCTGCAAAAGCGATCGCTCACGTTCAGGGTCCAGTGGTCGCTTTCCGGCTTTATAATAGCCGGTTTTTTGTTATAAATACAGTCCAGTGATTCAAACTGAACGTCTCGCCTTACTTCTCCAATCTTTATCCCGTTGCGGTATTCGCTCACGATGTAGGAAAAAACGAATATGCCGATCTTATCGGGTTTACTGGTGAGTATGCCTGTTACGGGGTCAATACTCAAAGCCGGAGAGCCGCCAATGATGTTGTTCATGCTGTAACCACTTCTCCACCTAACACTGGAATATGGGGGAAAGTGGATGGGAGCGGGGTTGGGGGAACCGATGGGGGCAACCAGTGCATAAGACAAAGAATCACCGTCAGGATCGGTGGCAGACAGATCGAGTTCCCGGAGCTGGCCAAAGCAAAAGAACCCCTGGCTGGGATAGGGCCCTAAATTGGGAGAAGAGTTTTCCTCTGCAAAAGCCGGATCAGGTATTTCGGCCGTCCAGGTCATACCAACATTTGAACCGTTGCTCACAATATTGTCGATATTATCGTTCCGGCAACAGACACGGGCCACAAACAGATAACCGTCCGGGTTGTCCTGTAGGGAAATAGTTGTTACAAAGGTGTATTCTTCCACCCTGAGCTGGGAGGGTTTAAAACAGTCATCTCCTATTTCTGGAACAGTCAGATCGTAATCATGTACCTGTACATCTGTAAAATCTGTCGAATCAGCTCTATTATAAACCCTGAAAGTTACGGGAACATTAACCTGTACTCCCGAGGGATCACGAAATAATTTTAACCTCACCAGGAAATTATTGCGGCCTGTTTGTTCAACCTCAAAATTCCCACCGATTATATGTGTAGCCCAAACCTCTATGGCGCAGGTGCAAACAAACGTTATGATTAAGGCAAACCTCACTTTAAATTTAAAACAATATAACTAACCGTTGAAGGTAAAAAAAGATATTAAAATGGCATTTATTGTTTAGTTGCCGAAAAAGAAAAAGCGGCTTACCCCCTGCTTGAAGTAAGCCGCCCTACAGATGAGGATAAGCTATCCAATTAGTACTTCACAAGCCTGATGATTTTGGAATCCGTCTGTAGGAAATAAACCCCTGCATTAAGACCAGAGAGATCAATAGTGCCTGAAGCCGGGATTTTATCTTTAATGATTTCACGCCCTGAAAGGTCAGACAAGGTGTAATCCTCAGAGCGGTAATTTTTTACACTTACTATATCCCGGACGGGGTTAGGATAAACCGAAACTGTGGAAGCAACCTCTTCTTCCAAACCAATTCCTCCCGATTTAGTCAAGGTCATTTGCCCATTGGGTTGATAGATGTCGTCATTCCAAAACTGGTTACTGCCTACGGCTGCAGCGGCAGAAACAGTAATGGAGCTGCCGGTAAATACGGCATCCGGAACAATTTCCTTCCGGTCAAGTGCAATGTCTATGGTATTGTTGGGAACGTCCACATCCATGGTGAGATTATTATTGAACAGATTGGTGTAGTTCATACTGTTTACTCCCATGGCATTGGCTATTCCCATAGTGCCGGAATAATTGGAAGGGGGGGTACCGGTAACCCAGGCAGTGAGTAAAAAGTGATAGGCCGCGGTATTGGGATTACCCCAAAAGTTAAAAGTGGGGCCGGCACCAGCAGCGTTTATCATTATATTTACACCAATAGCCTGAGCATTGGAGCTGTTCAGGTTTGCAGTTCTCACTCTGAACCAAAGGAGGTCATTAGGCTCATCATACCAGTAAAGAAATTCGGTGCCATCCAGCAGAGAAGGAGAATTCCCGTCCCCGCTGGGATCAGTGGCTACCGATACCCAGGTTTGGCTGTAAAGCCCGGTGAACATAATAAGGGCAATAAGGGATAGGTAAACTTTTTTCATGTGTTTTTGATTTAAAATTTGCCTTACATAGATAGGTATATGATGGCAATACCGGGCAAAGTCAGGCCTTTACAAAATCTTTACAAAAGGAGGTGAGTGAGTAAACGCTATTTATCAAGCAAAGGAGCGCAGGTATTCGATGAGGGATTGTTCTTCAGGAACATTTAGCTTTTTGCGCAAACGGTGGCGGGCAATATCTACAGAAGAGGATTTGATACCCTGGATATCTCCTATTTCTTTGGCAGAAAGGTTGAGAAAAGCAAGGGCAGACAGCTTGAGCTCTTTGGGGGATAGGCCGGGGTGCTTACTGAGCAATTTATTGAAAAAGGACTCGTGGATACTTTCAAAACGGGTTTTAAATTCTTCCCATTGATTGTTTTTGGCCATATTGGATTTAAGCAGGGAGGTAATCCTTTTAATACTGATATCATTCCCATACCCTGAGTTCAGTTCGTTTTTAAGCTGTTGAAGTAAACTTTGCACTTCTGCTTCTTTTAGCGTTAAAGTAAGAAGTTCCTTTTCTTTAAAGTGCAGCCGGTCCTTTACCTTTTCGGCTTGCTCGGCCTGCAGGGCCATACTCAGCTTTTGCCGCTTTACTCTCAGTTGCATAAAGCGCCAGCTGATGAAGCCACCCGTAATGACCAGTAGGGCCAGAAAAATGATAAGATTTCTGAAATTCTTCTCTTCTGTAACCTTGCTCCTGAGTGTCACAATTTCCAGCTCTATCAGAGCTTTTTCCCGCGCGCTTTTTTCTTCGTAAAAGCTTGTAATAAGGGAACTGATATCACTGTCAGAGCTTTTTTTGAGGGAATCGTCCAGGACATTGGCCCTCTCCAGGTAAAAAAGGGCGCTGTCGTTGCGGTTTAAGTCTTTATAGATCTTGCTCAAGGTAAGAGCAGCATCGCTGCTGGCCTCTCTAAACTGGCCTTTATCTGCAATAGCTTTGGCTCTGTGAGCAACAGCAAGAGCTTTGGCGTGGTTTTTCTTCCCCAGATAAAAGTTGGCCTCTGCATTAAGGGTGGTCGACAGCATTTTCAGATCGTTCAAACTATCAGTAAGAAAAAGAGCTTTCTCCAGATAGAGAAGGGCAGTATCGTATTTTTTCATTTCCACGTAAAGGTGCGCCAGGTTAGCAGTCGACAGCATGACCCCGTGCTCATTACTATCAGCTTTGTATAGTTCAAGGCCCCGTTTTAAATAGTACTCTGCGCTGTCGGATTCCCCTTTTCGCTGCTTTACCGTACCGATGTTGTTCATGACGTCAGACTGGTCATCCTCAGTTATGGATTCCCGGTAATACCTTTCGGCCAGAGAATAGGCTCCCAGGTCGTTAAAAACATTTCCCAGGTTCAATTTTAGCAGCCTGGCATGAAGTGTGGCCTCCTTTTTTTCGTACCATTTGATGGCCTCTGCAAAATGATTGGCTGCTTCGATGAGGTTTCCCTGTACCCATGCCGCCCCGCCCATCATGTTCAGCAGATTGCCAGTATCCTGCTTTACGTATTCACCTTGCAGATAATACTCCTGGGTTAAGCGGTAAGCCGAGTCGGGGTTGGTATACAGTAAACTGTCGTACAAAGCCATATCCAGTTCCTGTGCTTTACCCCCCAAACAGCACAGGGCTGTAAAAGCGACCGGCAAAAAAACAACTCTCAGCAAGAACATCGCAATGAGTTCAGGCTTAGGACAAGCCTTCTTTTAAAAATTCTTTTACCGGAATAGAAGCACGGTAATAATCCATAATAGTATCCAGCAGTGTACCTTTTAGAACAGTTCCTGGTGGAAGCTCGGCCATATAGTAAAGTTGCTTTTTGAAGAGAAGAGGCTGGCTTTCCGAAGCCTCTTTCAGTTCTTTGGGGAGCCGCTTGTGTTCTTCTCCTTTGATCTCTTTGTAATGTTTTAGAAAAACGGGATCTTCTGTTACTGTTTTAAACCTTTCCAGGTTATGCGCGATGTACTTTCTCAGGGCAGCCAGTTTATCGCTGGGTATAAAATAAGCGCCACCGCCAACCATCACTTTTTCGGGACCAAAATCAATGTAGAGCCCCGGATCGGAATGATCTTTTCTTCCCCGCGGTGATATTATAGCCGATACATTTAATTTATAGGGACTTTTATCGGGCGAAAAACGAATGTCGCGGTTTATCCTGAAGATGGCGTCTTTAGGCTGTATTTGTATAAGCGGGTCTACAGCAGCAATAGAGTCGATCAGATCTTTCACGAATTCGCCGAAAGGCTTTTTAACAGTTTTTTCATAACGTTTGCGGTTTTCGTCAAACCACTCTTTATGATTGTTGGCCGCCAGTTCTTTAAAAAACTCCAGAAAATCCTGTTCGAAATATATTTTAGCCATATTCTCGTCTTAAAAAGGAAAGGGAAATTACTAAAAATAGCGCTTCCCTCTTTCGCTCTTAGTTTCCGATATTTGCGGGTTAATAAAGGACGAAGACATGCTTACTTCCGGAACATCCAGTACCGCGGAAATATCAAAAGAAATATTGGAAAAAGCTTATCGCCTGATGTGTATGGCTAAAGCAATGACTGATATTTACGAAGAAAACAAGGAGATCACTTCTAAATACGTACACGCTACGTCAAGAGGACATGAAGCCGTACAATTGGCGTGTGCCATGCAGCTTAAACCTTACGATTATGTTTCTCCCTATTACCGTGACGATTCCATCCTGCTGGGGATAGGAATGAGTCCGTATGAATGTATGTTGCAACTGATGGCTAAAAGAGATGATCCCTTTTCCGGGGGGCGCACCTATTACTGCCATCCTAGCTTAAAGGATGATGATAAACCCAAAATACCTCATCAATCCTCTGCTACGGGAATGCAGGCCATACCCACTACAGGTATAGCCCTGGGAGTGCGTTATAACGAGATCCATCAGCTCAACAAAGAGGATGAAAAGCCGGTGGTAGTATGCTCTATAGGTGATGCGGCCATGACAGAAGGGGAAGTTTCTGAGGCGTTGCAAATGGCATCGCTTAAGCAACTGCCTATACTTTACCTCGTACAGGATAATGAATGGGATATTTCTGCCAATGCTAAAGAAACCAGAGCCCAGAATGCAGCTGAATTTGCCCAGGGTTTTAAGGGAATAGAAGTGGTAAGTTTAGAGGGTAACGACTTTGTAGAATGTTATACCAGGCTTAAAGATGTTTTGGAAATTATGCGTAAAGAGCGCAGGCCTTTTTTGGTTCATGCTAAAGTTCCTCTTTTGGGTCATCATACCTCAGGAGTAAGAAAAGAATGGTACCGTGATGACCTGGAAGAACACGCTCAGCGCGACCCTTTTCCCAAGTTCAAAAACCAGCTTTTAGAACAGGGCTGGGAAACGGCTGAACTAGAAAAAATAGAGGCCGAAAGCCGTAAAGAGGCAGAGGCTGACTATCAAAAAGCCCTGGCCGCAGAAGATCCCAAACCTGAAGATCTTTTTACCCACGATTTTGCCCCGACCCCGGTTACCAAAGAAGAAGGGGAGCGGGAACCTGCCGGTAAAGAAAAAACGGTAATGGTTGATGCCGCGCTTTTCGCTATTAAAGAGATCATGGAAGACCATCCGGAGGCTTTACTATATGGGCAGGACGTAGGGCGCAGGCTGGGTGGTGTTTTTCGCGAAGCGGCCACCCTGGCCGAAAAGTTCGGGGACGAAAGGGTTTTTAACACTCCTATCCAGGAGGCCTTTATCATCGGCAGTACCGTAGGTATGAGTGCCGCGGGCTGTGAGCCTATAGTGGAGGTTCAGTTTGCCGATTACATCTGGCCGGGTCTGAATCAGTTGTTCACCGAAGTGAGCCGCAGCTGTTATCTCTCTAACGGCAAGTGGCCGGTAAGCTCCATCATAAGAGTGCCTATTGGTGCCTACGGCAGCGGGGGCCCTTACCATTCTTCCAGTGTAGAAAGTGTTTTGACCAACATCAGAGGGATCAAAATAGCTTATCCCAGCACCGGTGCCGATCTGAAAGGGCTAATGAAAGCGGCCTTTCTGGACCCCAACCCGGTGGTGATGCTGGAGCATAAAGGTTTGTATTGGAGCAAGATCAAGGGGACAGAAGATGCCAAAACCGTAGAACCGTCTAAAGATTATATCATTCCCTTTGGCAAGGGAAGAATTGCTTATCAGGCCGATGAGGAAAAGATCAGCCGTGGAGAGAGCTTATGTATCATTACCTACGGCATGGGGGTTTACTGGGGCAAAGAAGCCTGGAAAAAATATCCGGGCCAGGTGGAAGTGGTGGATCTCAGGACCTTGTACCCCCTGGACGAAGAACTGATCGTGGAAAGGGTAAAAGCACACGGCAAATGCTTGGTAGTAACCGAGGAGCCGGTGAACAACACTTTTGCCCAGTCGTTGGCGGCACGCATACAGCAGGCTTGTTTCCGCTATCTGGATGCTCCGGTTATGACCATAGGCTCGGAAAATATGCCGGCCATACCTCTTAACAGCACCCTGGAGGCCACCATGATCCTAAACGGGGGAAAAGTAAGTGCTAAAGTCCAAGACTTGCTCAATTATTAGCAAGCGCTTTACTCGCGGAAGCGGTGATTGTATCTTTTAAATACCTCGGCCCGGTTTGGCGTGATCTCCAGCCCGGTTTGACGCGGTTGATTGATGAGTTCCAGTGACTTTCCTCCTCCCCCGAAAAGGTTGTCTGTGTTGATTTGTTCAATAAGATTGATCAGCAAGTATGTCTTTTTTGTTAGGTTCGAAGAAAGAGATACTAATGTAAAAATATTTTTGACTTATTAACAAATAAATTGCTAAAAATCAGAAAGTTAAACAACTTATCAACAATTTGTTTTGTTTAACCCTGAAGATCAAATAGTTATACAGACATATTATTGACAATGGCGGTGGGCACCGCAGCTGGCAGCCCAGGAAAACGGTTTACCGGCCCCCTCAAACCCCATGGAAGTGATCAGGCCAATGCTGGCATCGTAGAGCTGGTGGGAACGGTATTGGGGGTTGCTGTTAATGTCTATGTGTACGGTTATCCTGCCGAGCTCCCTCAGGTCGTAGGCGGCATTTACCGCCCGGGTTACTTCGTCCCACAGCCTGGTATAGCTGTCGGAAGGAGCCTTGACCACCTCGTTCTTATAGATCTCCTGCACACCTTTACCAACATCCCACATACAGATCACAGTGGAGTATTTCACCCTGGCTCCTCGCACTTTAGAGTCGCAGCCTACGAATATCCTCCCGTTGGGGTGACCTTTGAGCCAGCTTTCCACGTAAGCTTTTTCGTTTTTGATTTCTTTACCGGTATGATCCCGGAAAACGGGTTTTGCTGTAAGCTTCATAAGGCTTTAATAACGCCAGGGTATTTTACGGAATTGTTCAATACCCCTAAAATAGAAAAAGGGCGCAAACGGCTTGCCCCGGATTATCATTAAATATCAACAGTTAACCAAAGCTTAATATTATCGGTGGTCATTTATTGTATTAAAGCCCCTTTTGGGGGATCGCGGCTTTCCGCCCGGTTGCAGGCGCGATGACGGTGACTAGAAGTCTATTTATACTTCCAAACGATCATATGAAGATCGCGGGTCTTCACTTTGCTTCGTCCGCGATGACTTTAAGCCACAAACCAAAAACCCGTATTAGCTTTGCAGCTTCAATAAACTCCATTTGAAAGCACAGCCAAAAAAGCTCACTGCCCATCTGGCCTTGTTGGCAGTAGCCCTTATCTATGGGCTCAACTACGTTATCGCCAAGGGTGTTATGCCCGATTACATTCAGCCAAAGGGGTTCATACTGTTGAGGGTTTTGGGAGCCACGCTTCTATTCTGGATCACGGGTTTTATACTGTCGCCCAAGATTCGCATTGAGAAAAACGACATCCCCCGTTTTATCGCTTGCGGGTTTTTCGGGGTGGCCACTAATCAAACCCTTTTTTTTGAAGGTTTGAATATTACTACTCCCATTAATGCTTCCGTCATTATGACGACCAATCCCATTATGGTCTTGCTCATGTCAGTGATCTTTCTCCAGGTTCCTCTTAAACTCCACCGGGTGGTGGGAATTGGGCTGGGGATCAGCGGGGCGCTTTACCTCATTACGCGGGGAGCCGATGTTTCGGCTGTGCTGGACTCGGGCAAATCGCTGGGAAACCTGCTGGTTTTTCTCAATGCCCTGTCTTATGCCATTTATCTGGTAATGGTAAAGCCTCTGGTCGCCAAATACAAAGCCGCTACGGTGATCAAATGGGTCTTTACCTTTGGTTTGCTTATCATGTTGCCAGTAGGCTCAGGGCAGCTAAGCCAGGTAGGCTGGAGCCAGATGCCTGCAAGTATAGTCTATTCTGTACTGTTTGTAGTAAGCTGTACTACTTTCCTGGCCTACCTGCTCAATGTTTTTGCCTTGCAAACCGTCACCTCGTCAACAGTGAGCTTTTACATTTACCTGCAACCGCTTATTGCCACCCTGGTTGCAGTTATTTTGGGTAAAGATCACCTCACTTGGACGCTGCTGATCGCGGCAGCCCTCATTTTTTCGGGAGTTTATCTGGTTTCCTTCTACAAACGCTAGCTTTGTTACTTTTGCAAGCCTATGGCGCACATCTATTCTATGACGGGCTTTGGCAAAACGGTACTGCAACTACCGGCCAAAAAGATCACCATCGAACTCAAAAGCCTTAACAGCAAGCAAATTGACCTCAATGTAAGAGTGCCCAATTTTTACCGCGAAAAGGAGGCCGCCATGCGGCAACTGGTAGCGGAGAAGCTGCAGCGGGGTAAGATAGACCTCTACTTATACTGTGAGATAACCGGCCCTGAAAAGGCGCCCCACATCAACGAAAACCTGGTGATGGGCTACCTCAACCAATTGAAGTCCATCAGCAGCCTGGCAGGAGTAGAGGGCGATTACCTTTCTGCCGTAATGCGTTTACCGGATGTGTTGCAATCTACAGAGGACGAATTGGAAGAAGAAGAATGGCAGGCCATCCGGAAAGGACTGGATGACACTCTTGACCAACTGGTGGATTTCAGGCAAACCGAGGGTGGGCAAATGGCAAACGACCTCAAAAGGCAGTTGCAGAAGATTGCTGCCCTGCTGGAAGAGATCAACACTTATGAAGAAGAACGAGTAGAGCGGATAAAAGATAAACTGAATAAAGGCCTGGCGGAACTGAGCGAGCAACCGGATGAGAACCGCTACGAGCAAGAATTGATCTATTACCTCGAAAAATTGGACATCAACGAAGAAAAAGTGCGCCTCAAAAGCCATTTGGCTTATTTTGAGCAATTGCTGGAAAGAGGGGGTGCCATAGGCAAGAAACTGGGCTTTGTAGCCCAGGAAATGGGGCGTGAGATCAATACGATGGGAGCTAAAGCCAATCATGCGGCCATGCAAAAAAGAGTGATTGAAATGAAAGATCAACTCGAAAAAATTAAAGAGCAGTTACTGAATATTCTGTAAGACTAATGCCAGAGGGGAAACTCATCATTTTTTCAGCGCCCAGCGGATCGGGTAAAACGACCCTGGTAAAACATCTGTTGCACCAGAACCTGGGTCTTCAGTTCAGTATTTCTGCTACCAGCCGGGCTCCGCGAAGCGGGGAAGTAAACGGCCGCGACTACTATTTTTTACCTGAAAAAGATTTTAAAGAACGTATTCAAAAGGGCGATTTCCTGGAGTGGGAAGAAGTATATCGGGGAACTTATTACGGCACCCTGCGTTCTGAAGTAGAGCGTATATGGCAAAACGGGCATCACGTGATATTCGATATGGACGTGGTGGGAGGCCTCAACCTAAAAAAACAGTTTGGCGACCGCGCCCTGGCCATATTTGTAAAACCCCCTTCGCTTCAGGAGCTGGAAAAAAGATTGCGCTCCCGCGATACGGAAACGGAAGAAAAAATAAGTGAAAGGCTGAACAAGGCCGGAAGTGAAATAAACCGCGCAGTGGAATTTGATCATATTTTGCTCAATAATGAGCTGAGTACAGCCGCAAAAGAGGCTGAAAGTTTAGTGAGATTGTTTTTGGGAAAATGAAGAAAACCGGTCTTTATTTCGGGACGTTTAATCCCATACACATCGGCCATTGTGTAATAGCCCAGTATATGCTAGAGTATACTGACCTGGACGAGGTTTGGTTTGTGGTGACCCCGCACAACCCCCACAAGGCCAA
This sequence comes from Owenweeksia sp., assembly GCA_028277105.1. Taxonomy (GTDB): domain Bacteria; phylum Bacteroidota; class Bacteroidia; order Flavobacteriales; family Schleiferiaceae; genus JANQHO01. The sequence goes on from JANQHO010000037.1 coordinate 24,138, forward strand.
AAATACTTTACTGGACGACTACCAGCGCCTGCACATGGTTCGCTTGGCGATTGACGACCATTACAAATTAAGGGTAAGCGATATGGAATTTGACCTCCCCCAGCCTTCTTATACAGCCACAACCCTCGCTTATGCCAGTGAAAAATGGACGCAGCGTCAGTTTGCCCTTATTATGGGAGCAGATAATTTGCAAACCTTTCACAAATGGCGCAACTACGAATGGATACTTGAGCACCATCCTCTCTACGTTTATCCCAGGATAGAATCTGATGGGGGAGAACTGAAAAACCACCCCAAGGTCACCATCACCAGGGCGCCTATTATGCAGATTGCTTCCACCGAAATACGGCAGGCCATTAAAGAAAGCAAGGATGTCAGCTTTATGCTGCCTCACCGGGTTTGGGAATATATTGACGGCAGCAATTTTTACAAGAGTTAGATAATATTTATGTCAGCAGCACCTTCCCACACGCATTTTCTCACAAAGGTGGCCGGAGAGTTGCTCAAAGAACACTCCCATTCCCTCAAAGATGTTATGGTGATCATGCCCAGCCGCAGGGGCGGGGTTTTTCTTCAGCAGGAACTCAGCAAACAGATCGGCAAACCAGTGTTCAGCCCTGAGATTGCCAGCATAGAAGATTTTATTTTGCAGCAACTGGGCATGGAAAGGGAAAGCCAAGTTGGCCTGCTGTTTAAACTCTATCAAAGTTACACGGCAACCAAACTGAAAAACAAAGAGGGCTTTGCTGATTTTTTAAAATGGGCTCCCCTGCTCTTATCTGATTTTAACGAGATAGACCGTTATCTGCTGGATGCGGGGGAGTTGTTCCGCTACCTGGCCGATGTGAAACGGTTGGAAAACTGGAACCTCAAGCCACCGGAACAGATCACCGAAATGGTATACCACTACCTCCATTTCTGGGAGAGCCTACCCGATATTTACCAACACTTTACCCAAGATTTGCAACAAGGCAAACGCCTTTACCAAGGTCTGGCTTTCCGCCTTTTTGCCAATGAGGTGGAAACCTATGGGGGGGCTTTAAAAAAACAGTACCAAAAAATTTATGTAGTAGGCTTTAATGCTCTCAGTACAGCGGAAGAAAAGATCTTCCTGCATTTTTACGAGGAAGGTATTGCCCGTTTTTTGTGGGACAT
>JANQHO010000059.1 GCA_028277105.1 Owenweeksia sp.
ACCATTATTCCTGAACACAAAGCCAATAAACTATACCAACTACTACCCTATAACTTTATTCAATGTATCGGCAAGATGTAGTTGCTCGTAGGCATACGCAAGTCTTCACTAGAGTCTGTCCTGAGTTCATTGAAGGGCTTGAGGAAGCTAACTGGCTAAAGATCAATGTCTAATGCCAGTTGTCCGGGTCGAGCGTAGTCGAGACTATTTTAACGCCTGTCTGCTCTGTCCTGAGCTTGACGAAGAGGACATACCACAAAGGGCTTAAAAAGGAAGAAGCCCAGGCCTGTATAGACCTGGGCTCTTAACCAACCAAACAAAACTTAACTTAACCTATGATATAGCTATGCACCACATAGCTATTAAACCACTCACCATTTACTTATACGGCAAAAAGCATGTGGGGGTTGGCTATAGCTTTTCAGAATTAGAGAAAGACAGCTTTTTTTATTGGAGGTAAGGGATAATTGATTATCCGTTAGGGAAGTAAAAGATTATTGATAACGTGTACCGTTCCGTTAATACCAGTAATATTCGTGATCGTAATACTGGTAGTACGGTTTTCATTATCGGTAATGGTAATGCTGCCTTCCGTACCTTTAGTGATCTGCAGGCTGGCACCGCTCAGGAGAGTGGAATAACTGTTGGTCTGCAGTTCCATGGCCTGTAAGTTCAGGGGAATAACGTGGTAGGAAATGATGTCATACAGACCGTTTGTCCCCACCGCATTGATCAGGTCGTTTAAGCTGGAGTAAGGGTTTCCTCCGCTGAAGAAAGCAGAAAAGGCAGCGTCATCAGGGGCAAATAGGGTGTAATCGGCATTTTCCTGGTTTAAGGTAATGGTGATAAAATTGGAAGCGCTGAGCATAGCATTGTAAAGGGAAGAAAAATCAGGGTTAACACTGATCAGGCTGGTGATGGTGGCCGGGCTCAATACTCCTCTTACTTTGTGAATAATACCGTTGCCGGCATCGATATCGGCTATTTTTAAGATTGCGGCATCACCGTTAATACTCAGTTCGGTTTGTTGGCGCTCTACGTATAGATCCAGTTTATGGCCTTTGCTATTGGTGGCTTCACAACTGGTATAACCCGTTTCAAAATTTTCGAGCTTCACTTCGGCTGCCAATACGTGATTGAGCATGAAATTACGGAAAGCTGCTTGGCCTAAAACGTCTGATAACCCCTGTACGCTGCCAACTCCCAGGTCAGCCATAAGGGCACTGAAAGAACTGTCGATAGGGGCTAATACGGTATAAGTTCCGCTTGACAGGGTGCTTTCCAGCCCTGCTATACGGATACCCTCCGAAAAGAGCGATAGTTCTCCGTCAGCTTTGGCAGTGGTAACTATAGTTTGGGGTTCTTCGGCTTCATCGTCTTTGGAACAAGAGATAAAGAATCCAAGGGATATTATTAAGATGTATGGTAATAATTTTTTCATGGCGGGTCAGTTTCCAAATAGCGTCACCTCATCTAACGTACAAAAATGGGAAATAGTTGGCTTTTACTGCTAAATAAATTTTCATGTAGAAAAAAAAATCCCGCTACCAGCGGGATTTTTGTAAGAATCCAAAGAAGTTCTATTTAACTTTTTCTACAACGGCTTTAAAAGCTTCGGGGTGGTTCATGGCCAGGTCGGCCAGTACCTTACGGTTGAGCTCAATACCACTGGACTTAACCTTGCCCATAAAAGCGGAGTAAGACATACCGTTATCCCTTGCACCGGCATTGATCCGCTGTATCCACAGGGAACGGAAATTTCTCTTTTTGGTTTTGCGGTCGCGGTAGCTGTACTGCAAGCCTTTTTCCACGGCATTTTTAGCTACTGTCCACACGTTTTTTCTGCGGCCAAAATAACCTTTGGCCATTTTCATGATTTTTTTTCTGCGCGCCCTTGAGGCTACTGAATTTACTGATCTTGGCATAATAATTTAATTTTTTGTGCAAGGCGCCACACCTGAAGCGTGATCTTAAGGGCACTTACACAGGGTTAATTAATAACTCTTAAATACAAAGTTGTTTTTTGATACTCGGCTCATCCACTTTATCTACCAGGGTAGAACGAGTGAGATTGCGCTTTTGCTTGGTTTCCTTTTTGGTAAGGATGTGACTTTTAAAAGCGTGCTTTCTCTTGATCTTTCCGGTGCCGGTGAGCTTAAAACGCTTTTTGGCACTGGACTTGGTCTTCATTTTTGGCATCTCTGTTCGCTTTATTTCGGATTCTTACTTACTCTTTTTGGGAGCCATCATCATTATCATGCGCTTGCCTTCCAGTTTAGGCATACTTTCCACCTTGGCAAGGTCTTCCAGATCTGTAGCAAGGCGCAATAACAATATCTCTCCCTTTTCTTTAAACACTATGGAACGTCCCTTGAAAAAAACGTAAGCCTTTAGCTTGGCTCCTTCTTCGAGAAATTTTTCCGCGTGTTTCTTTTTAAACTCATAGTCGTGGTCATCGGTATTGGGGCCGAAGCGTATTTCCTTAACCACAGTTTTCTGCGCTTTTTGCGCTATTTCTTTCTGTTTCTTTTTCTGGTCGTAAAGAAACTTTTTATAATCAACTATTCTCACAACTGGCGGATTTGCCTTGTCCGCAATCAGAACGAGGTCTAAACCCTGATCCTGTGCTATTCTTAGAGCTTTATCCGTGGGATAAACCCCTTGTTCGTCTATGTTTTCGCCCACCACTCTTACTCTGGGGACGCGTATTCTTTCATTAATGAGATGGGCATCTTCCTTTTTTCTGGGAGGCCTGTATCTTTGGTTAAATCTCTTAGCCAGTGTGTTTTGTTTTAATTATAAATCAGTTAAATAACTCTATTTTCTCTTCAATTTCCCGGTTTACCATTCGGGCAAATTCCTCTACACTCATGGTACCCAGGTCTCCTTCACCGTGCTTGCGGACAGAAACGGAATCAGAACCTTCTTCTTTCTCGCCTACAATAAGCATGTAGGGAATTTTGGCCACTTCCGCATCCCGGATTTTCCTCCCGGTTTTTTCAGCCCGCTCGTCAACGAGGGCGCGAAGTTCGTAATTTTTAAGCAAATACGAAACTTTTTGCGCATACTCTGCGTATTTCTCACTGATCGGTAAAACTATTACCTGTTCTGGAGTAAGCCACAGAGGAAAATTGCCCCCGCAGTGTTCTATTAATACGGCAATAAAGCGTTCCATGCTGCCAAAGGGAGCGCGGTGTATCATCACCGGACGATGCATTTCGTTGTCAGATCCCTTGTATTCCAGTTCAAAGCGTTCTGGTAAGTTGTAATCAACCTGTATAGTACCCAGTTGCCACTGACGACCCAAGGCATCTTTTACCATAAAATCCAGCTTGGGTCCGTAAAAGGCCGCTTCACCGTATTCGATAACGGTTTTCAGTTCTTTTTCCCCTGCTGCTTCAATAATAGCCTTTTCAGCCTTTTCCCAGTTTTCTTCCGAGCCGATGTATTTGCTGTGATCATCTTTATCCCTCAGGGAGATCTGGGCGGTAAAATTGTCAAAATCCAGGGTTTTAAAAATGTAAAGCACCAGGTCTATTACCTTCTTAAATTCGTCTTTGAGCTGTTCCGGGGTGCAGAAAAGATGGGCATCATCCTGGGTAAAGCCGCGTACCCTGGTCAACCCGTGCAATTCACCGCTCTGTTCGTAACGGTAAACCGTACCAAACTCGGCAAAGCGCACTGGCAGGTCGCGGTAGGAGCGGGGCTGACTTTTGAATATTTCGCAGTGATGCGGACAATTCATCGGCTTTAAAAGATACTCTTCGCCTTCTTCCGGGGTAGTAATGGGCTGAAAGCTGTCTTTGCCGTATTTGGCGTAATGCCCGCTGGTTACATAAAGCTCTTTGCTACCAATATGAGGGCTGATCACCTGCTCGTAACCGGCTCTTTTTTGGGCTTTTTTGAGAAAATTTTCCAGGCGCTCCCGCAGCGCGGCCCCTTTGGGTAACCAAAGAGGTAAGCCTTGTCCTACTTTTTGGGAAAAAGTAAAAAGGCCTAATTCCTTACCTAATTTGCGATGATCTCTTTTTTTAGCCTCTTCCAGCAGTTGCAGGTATTCTTCCAGCATAGAAGCCTTGGGAAAGGAAATGCCATAAACCCTGGTGAGTTGTGGTTTATTTTCATCACCCCGCCAATAAGCTCCGGCCACATTCATAATTTTTACGGCCTTTATAAAGCCCGTATTAGGCAAGTGCCCTCCGCGGCACAGGTCGGTAAAGTCTGCGTGATCGCAAAAGGTAATGTCACCGTCCTGCAGGTTTTCTATCAGTTCTGTTTTGTACTCATTATTTTTATAGTAATCAAGAGCATTGGCTTTGCTTACTTCCCGCATTTTAAATTCCGATTTAGCGCGGGCATTTTCCAGCATTTTCTTCTCTATTTTAGGAAAATCCGCCTCCCCTATGGTTTCATCACCCAGGTCAATGTCGTAGTAAAAGCCGTTTTCTATAGCCGGGCCAATGGTGAGTTTTATACCGGGATAAAACTGTTGCAGGGTTTGGGCCAGTACGTGAGCCGATGAATGCCAGAAGGCTTGCTTGCCTTCCGGGTCATCCCATGTGTATAAAACCAGGCTGCCGCTGCCGGGGAGAGGCTCCGTAACTTCCACTGTTTTTCCATTAAAACTGGCCGAAAGAACATTACGGGCCAGACCATGACTAATGCTTTTGGCCACATCCAAGGCAGAACTTTTTTCAGGAAATTCCTTCACATCACCGTTAGGCAGGGTAATTTTGATCATTGATTACCTTTCGTTTTTGGTTTTGGGAGCGCAAAGATAGAAAAGCTACTACTACCTCAACGGTCTCAATAAATTCCCGGTGAACACGGATTTATAAGGAATTACTTACGTAGAAATACTAAAAAATAGTATAGTTTATTTTTTTGATTTTTAATTTGTTAAATACAAATACTGTTTATAATTTAGCTGTAGCTAATATGAAAATGAACACAGACAGAGAAGTTAAGGCACCACTTTTTTTTCTTATCCTGGCCAAAGTATTGATACTGTTTCTGATATACGTGCTTTTCTGGGATCTAATCATCGTTTTCTTCAGTTAGTAGCCTCAACTATTTTTATCCTTTCTACTTTTACCTCCTTAACAAAATCTGATCATGTCAAAAGAAGAATTGCTGGATCAATTTAACGCTATGATGCGTAATACCCTGATGGAAACGCTGGAGATGAAGTACGTAGATGTAGATCCGGTAAAGGGGATGCTCAAAGTTTCTATGCCGGTAAATCCCAGGGTGCATCAGCCTATGGGCTTGCTGCACGGAGGGGCATCAGCTGCTGTTGCAGAAAGTGTGGGGAGTGCCGCCAGTTGTCTTTTTGCCGACCCCGGGGAATATGCCATTTTGGGAATAGAATTGAGTTGTAATCATATTAAAAGCAAAAGAGAAGGTATGATCTACGGCTCAGCTAATATCATTCATAAAGGACGTAGTACCCATCTTTGGGAGATCCGCATTACCGATGAAGAGGACAGGCTCATTTCTCATTGTAAGCTCACCAATATGATTGTTCCTCTTAACAAATAGACCTTAATGAAAGAGGGAAAACTATTTATCCGTTTGCCGGGGGAAAAAAACTTCAAGGTTTACCTGCTTAAATCTGAAAAAGCCGAATCTACGCTACATTTTCACTGGGTTTCCTTCAATAATCAAAATAATTACCGCTGGGCGTTGGAAGAAACCCGGGACGAAGGCTTAACAATTGACTTAGCCGCTTTTACCAGTTTGCCGGCAGCAAAGAGTAAAGATGACTATTTGCAATTGCTTCAAAAGGCGATTGCAGAAATTGAAATGAAGCAATTGGGGAAAATTGTGGTTTCACGTTACAGAAAAGAGAAGTATCGCCTGGAAGAGCCGGTATCATTTTTTAAAAAACTGGCAAAAAAATACCCCGAAGCCTGTGCTTATCTTTTTTATCACCCTGAAATAGGCTGTTGGATGGGAGCTACCCCTGAAACTTTGTTGAGAGCTGAAAAAGATAGGGTAGAAACGATGAGTTTGGCCGGAACACGGGCTCTGGATGAAGCCGATAGTTTCACCTCCAAAGAAGAAACAGAGCAGCAACTGGTAACAGATTATATCAAAGAAATATTTGAAGAAACCAAGGGTTTGGAGGCAGTACAAATTGAGGGACCATCCAGAAAAACAGCTGGCCACCTGGTACATTTATACAGCAAAATAACGGCCCGCAAAACGCAAAACTTCCCTTTGTTATCCTTATTGAACAGTTTACATCCTACTCCTGCGGTAGCCGGTAATCCTTTGCAGGAAGCATTGACGTTCATTCAAAACAACGAAGGCTACTCAAGGTCTTATTATACAGGTTATTTTGGTATGCATTCACGCGAAGAAGCTCACTTTTTTGTAAACCTGCGTTGCATGCAGCTTTTCAGCGATGCTTTGATCCTGTATGCCGGAGGAGGTATTACCGCAGAGTCAGATCCCGAAAGTGAATGGGAGGAAACAGAAACCAAAATGCGAACATTAAGCTCTATTTTCGCCTTTTAATTTAGATTGAACCATGCGGTTCATTTGTCAGTAAAACTAAATGACAAAAGAAACATCAGCTAAAATAAATGCCCGCTACCTGGCTGGGATATTAAAAGAACACCATTGTACCCGTATTGTAGTGGCTCCCGGTAGCCGGAATGCCCCCCTCATCATGGCTTTTGAAGCAGATGGAGATTATAAGTTAGTCTCTATCCCGGATGAAAGGGTAGCTGCCTTCACGGCTATGGGGATGGCTCTGGGCAGCAAAGAACCGGTAGCTGTCATCTGCAGCTCTGGTTCTGCGGTAGTTAATTTTTATCCTGCTGTAGTTGAGGCCTTTTATCTGAAACTGCCCCTGGTCATTGTCAGTGCCGACCGCCCTTTGGAACTAATTGACCAGGGTGTGGGGCAAACCATCCGTCAGGAAAATGTCTTTGGGCAGCACATTGTAAAGTCGGTCAACCTCTTGCGCGAACCGCAAGACCGCCTGGCTCAACGCTACAACCAGCGGCTGATCAATGAAGCTTTGCTCGAAAGTAATGAAGGGCCAGTTCACATCAATGCACCTTTTGATGAGCCTTTATACGAAACTGCAGGTGTTGAAGAAAAACCGGCAGTACTGAAAAACTACGGCAGTGAAAAAACATTGAATGACTATCAATTGGAAGAGTTGGCCGACAGCTGGAATGAACTGCCTAAAAAATGGGTTTTAGCCGGTCAGTCTTATCCCAATTCCTGGCTGACAGAAGCTTTAGATAAGCTGAATGAGAAAAGCCCTTTTCTCACTTTCACGGAAACGGTGAGCAATTTACCGGTAAAACACCGTATTGCTTCGATCGACCGTTTGATCAATACTTTGAGTGAAGCGGAAAAACGGGAACTACAGCCTGATTTGCTGATCACTACCGGAGGGGAGATTGTCAGTAAAATGGTAAAACAATACCTGAAGGACTACCCGCCCAGGCAGCACTGGCACATCAGCGAAAGCGGAGAGCTTAGAGACACCTTTTTGTTATTGGATAACGCAATTGAAGCACAGGCCGACAATTTTTTTGAGCAGTTGCTAAAATTGGCTAAAAAGGGTGATGCCGCTTATCGCGACCAATGGCTGGAAGTAGATTTTACCAAAAGTAAAAAGCACTTTGAGTTTTTACAGCAGGCAGACTTCTCTGACTTAAAGGCCTTTCAAAGAATACTGGAAAGCTTACCGGAGAACACCGCGCTTCATACGGCCAATAGTACTGCGATCCGTTACTCCCAGTTATTTGATCATCAAGATCGTATTGAACATTACAGCAACCGCGGAACCAGCGGTATTGATGGCTGTACCTCTACCGCTGTGGGTCATGCTATGGTTACGGATAAAACGGTGACCCTTATTTCGGGCGAAATAGCTTTTTTATACGACAGCAATGCCTTGTGGAATGACCAATTGCCATCTAATTTCAGGGCAGTGGTGCTCAACAACAGGGGGGGGAATATTTTTCGCATTATACAAGGGCCTAAGCACGATGCGTCTTTTGAGCGCTTTCAGGAGACCTATCACACTTATTCCATAAAAGGCTTTACAGAGACTTACGGAGTGGATTATTATTCGGCTTCTTCAGAAGCTGAACTTATCGAAAAGCTCAACGTTTTCTTTAACAGCAATTCTAAACCGGTTGTTTTAGAGGTTTTTACCCCCAGGATGGAAAGCCCAAAAATTTTAAAAGACTACTTCAAGTATTTAAAGGATGGCAAATATTGATTGGAAAATAGCTAAAGAATACGAGGATATCACCTTCAAAGTAGCTGATGGGGTGGCTCGTATTGCCTTTAACCGACCTGAGGTCAGGAATGCGTTCCGGCCCAAAACAGTAGATGAACTGCTGGATGCCTTGATTATCAGCCACGAAAGCCGGGAAATCGGTGTGGTATTGATTACAGGGGAAGGACCGTCCCCTAAAGATGGGGGTTGGGCATTTTGCTCGGGCGGTGACCAGCGGGTAAGGGCGAAGCGTGGTTATGCCTATGCTGACGGTACCAATAAGTTTAATATCCTGGACGTTCAGCGTCAAATCCGTTTTATGAATAAAGTGGTAATAGCAGTAGTACCTGGCTGGGCAGTAGGTGGTGGTCATAGCCTGCACGTAGTATGTGATATGACCATAGCCAGTAAGGAACACGCCATCTTTAAACAGACAGATGCCGATGTAGCCAGTTTTGATGGGGGGTTTGGCTCCGCTTACCTGGCCCGCCAGGTAGGGCAAAAACGGGCCCGTGAAATATTCTTCTTGGGTTTTAACTATTCGGCTCAGGAAGCCTACGAAATGGGAATGGTGAATAAAGTAGTACCTCATGACGAATTGGAACAAACAGCCTGTGATTGGGCGCAAGAGATTATGGCCAAAAGCCCTACAGCCATAAAGATGCTGAAGTTTGGTTTTAACCTGATTGATGACGGTTTGGTTGGGCAACAAGTATATGCCGGTGAAGCCACTCGTTTGGCCTATGGTACAGATGAGGCAGAAGAAGGCCGCAATGCCTTTTTGGAAAAAAGAAAACCTAACTTTGACCAGTACCCTAAATTTCCTTGATGCTGCTAGAAAATCTAAAGATAGATCCCTCTGAACTTCCGGATATAGAAGAAACAGCTTTTGAAAAGCTGGAACCGGATTATTTATGGATGCGCCTTACCGGTTGGGGTTTGTTTTTTGTGGTGGCACTGGGAGTGCTAATAGTGGTTAATTTTACATCTGAGGCTCCCGCCTGGCTGTTTTTCGGCCCCTGGGGTCTATTGCTTGTTCTAGTTTTTTTTGTAGAGATCAGGGGATTTGGCATAAAAGGTTATGCCATCCGGCAGAAGGATGTATCCTACAAAAGCGGCCTGATCTGGTTCAGCATGACCTCAGTTCCCCTCAACCGTATCCAGCATTGTGAAGTTAGCCAGGGTCCACTGGGCCGTTTATTTGAGCTGGCTTCGGTTAGAGTATATACAGCCGGAGGATCGTCAAGTGATCTTTCCATACGCGGTTTAAAAAAAGAGCAGGCTCACCGCCTGCGGGATTATATTACCCGCCTTAGTGCCGAATATGAATAAGCTACAGCTTGAAGAACCCAAAAGGCAATCCCCGGTTGGGGTAGCGGTTATTTTTTTCCGCAATCTCAGAATAGCGGTAAACATATTAGTAACCGCAATTTTTGTACAGTTTGGTACGGCATTTTCCATTCTGGGGCTGAGTATTTATCAAATTGCCATTATTCTGGGAATTATATTTTTGATCATCTCTTACCTGCAGTACCGCAGGTTCTTCTTTTTTGTGAAAGACGATAAATTCATCATCGAAAAAGGATTGATCAGCCGCGATAAGATCACTATTCCTTTTGACCGTATCCAGACGGTCAATATTCGCCAGAATATCATTCAGCAGTTGCTCAGTGTGGTGGCATTGAAAATAGATACAGCGGGGAGCAAGGGAAAAGAAATGGAAATAGCGGCCCTGGAAAAATCCTACGCCCGGGAACTGCAAAAATTTCTGATTGAAAAGAAGGAGCTGGAAAGCGAGGACGCAGATGAAGCTACCACTGAAAAAAAAGAAAAGCCTTTTGAAATCAGTTCTGAAGGAAAAGAACCTCTGGTTCACCTTGGACTTACCGAATTGCTTAAGGTAGGGTTAACCGAGAATCATTTGCGTTCCGGTATTTTCCTCTTTGCCGTTATAAACGGTTATATCTGGCAGTACGAAGAATACCTGCTCAAACCTTTTGAGCCTTTTTTAAAGGAACAAGCCAATAATATTTTGGCTCAGGGCCTTATCCTTGTACCCTTAGCCCTCGTACTTTTTGTCGTCATTTCCGTGGTGTTTTCCCTTATTCAAACACTGCTGCGTTATTATGATCTGAGATTTTATGTCAACCTCAAGGGAGTTCAGCTGAAATCGGGCTTGCTCAGGCGTAATGAATATCAAATACCGGTTAATAAGATCCAGCAGATAAAATGGAAAAGTAACCCGCTCAGAGCCTGGGTGAAACTGCGAACCCTTGTAATTAAACAGGCCAGTAGTGAAGAGACCAGCGATAAACAATCAGTATCTGTTCCCGGCAGCAGCCCCAGGCAGTTGATTACCGTTTTACAGGAATTTTTTCCCGAACGAAGTAAAAAAATACTGACAACATTAGCGCCACAAAATCTCTTGTTTATACAATTAGCGGTATGGCTAGCTATTATACCTTCATTTGTTTTAGGCGCCAGCTATTTTTTTAATGCTCCCCTGTACTGGTTAACACCTGTATATCTTCTGCTGGCTATTTTCTTTATCTATCGTTATTACCATTCTGTAAAACTTGTTTTGATGCCGGAGGTTTTAGAACTGAAAAAAGGCTGGTTTTACCCTAGTGCTACTTATGTGAAATTCTATAAACTTCAGAATGTGAAACTTAAACAAAGCATTTTTCAAAAGCGCAGAAAGCTGATGAGTATTACTTTTTATACCGCTGCCGGAGATGTTACTATGCCGCACTTAAAAGCAGAAGAAGCCAAGGCCATTTATAATTATTGCCTGTATAAAATTGAAAGCTCTACTCAAAGCTGGATGTGATCAGGAGATATACTTTTTAAGTTCTTTTTCAAAGTTTTGTTGTCCGGGCTAATTCCGATCCTTTGATCTGTAAAGTTGAGAATGAGCAGGTTCTTCATACTGGTGGCCAACATGAAATATTTGCCAAACCCATTGTTGTAGAACCAGCCCCAGTAGCCAAAAGCCCCGCCATTGCCGAATGTCCGTACGCTAAAGCCATTTTTGATTTCTTTATAGGGCTTAACGTGCTGAAGTTTTTTTAAATCATAGGTTTTGTTGTTGATCCACCTTTTAACGATCAATTTACCGTCTTTGATTTCATAACTCCTAGTGGCATAGAGCAAACAAACAATAAGAATTGTGTCAATAATTCCAAAAGCCAGCAATGAGCCCCACCAACTGGAGTTGCCCCTTTCTCTTAATCCTGTTACCGTTAGTACTAACGCTAAAACCAGAACAAAAGCACTTATTATCTTAGCCGTTGTATCGAGGGATGCACCTGATTTCATTAAAAAGAGTTTGAATCAAAAATAGAATATGCAGATTAAACATTGGATTGCCGCGGCACGACTGAGAACACTCCCGTTGGCTTTTTCCAGTATTATTTTAGGGACCTGCCTGGCTGCTTCTAACGGGCATTACAACGCTTTGGTATTGGTACTTTGTTTAATAACAACACTTTGTTACCAGGTACTGAGCAATTTTGCCAATGATTACGGTGATGGGATTAAAGGAACTGATGCCGATCGCAAAGGGGAAAAGAGAGCAGTAGCTTCAGGTTTTATAACCGCCTCTCAAATGAAAAAAGCCGTAGGCTTATTTGCTGTATTGTCTTTTATCTTTGGAACCTGGCTCAGTATTGTGGCTACCCGTGTTTTGCCATGGTGGGTTACACTTGGCTTTATTGCTTTGGGTTTACTGGCTATTATTGCTGCTGTAACCTATACGGTAGGGCATAAAGCCTATGGCTACAAAGGCTTGGGGGATATTTCGGTGTTGATCTTTTTTGGTTGGGTTGGCGTGGTAGGCTCCTATTTTTTACAGACTAACTTACTCCACTGGCAGGTTTTTTTACCGGCTACTTCGGTAGGTTTATTGGCGGTAGGTGTACTTAATCTCAATAATATGCGCGACCTGGAAACAGATAAGGTTGCCGGTAAACGTACCATTCCGGTTATGTTAGGACTCAAAAGAGCCAAGATATATCACGGTATTCTGATCATCTTAGCTTTCGATCTGGCCTTTATTTACAATATGATAACAGCAGGTAGTTTCTGGCAAAATCTTTACTGGCTGAGCCTCCCGTTTTTATTAATGAATCTTTATGCCGCTATTAAAGCAGAGAAACCGGAAGATTTTGACCCCCTGCTAAAGGTTTTAGCTATCACCACTCTTATCTTTTCCATTTTACTGGGAATAGGCCATGTAATTTCATAAAGCATATATGAAAACCCACTGGAAAAAATACACTTTGCAATTCAGAAGGCCCAGCGGTACCAGCCGGGGGGTACTAAACACCAAAGACTCCTACTTTTTAATGATTGAGAAAGATGGCAAAAGAGGAATAGGTGAATGTGGCCTGCTCAGGGGCTTAAGTGCTGATGATCGACCCGATTACGAAACCCGACTCGATTGGTTAACTAAAAATATTCATCTGCCTTTTGCCGAACTGTACAATGATTTAATAGAATTCCCTTCCATTCAGTTTGGACTGGAAATGGCTTTAAAAGATCTGCAAGTAGAGGAACATATCCTTTTTCCTTCAGACTTTACGGCAGGTAAGGCTAAGCAGGCGATTAACGGACTGATCTGGATGGGCAATGCCATCTTCATGAAGGAACAGGTAAAAAAGCTGCTGCAAAAGGGTTTTACTGTTCTTAAAATGAAAATAGGTGCCATTGATTTTGAGGAGGAATACGCCATTCTTAAAAATATCAGAAAAGAATACCGAGCCGAAGAACTTGAATTGAGAGTAGATGCCAACGGAGCTTTTAAACCAGGGCAAGCCCTGGATATTTTAAAGCGTTTGTCAGAATTGAAAATACATTCCATAGAACAACCCATAGCCAGGGGACAGTGGCAGGAAATGGCAGCTCTTTGTGATCAGACTCCGCTACCCATTGCTTTAGACGAAGAATTGATAGGGGTTTTTGAGCAGCTCCGTAAAAGGGAATTGCTGGGAACCATTAAGCCTCAATATATTATTCTAAAACCCAGTTTTGTAGGGGGGGTTCAGGGTAGTGAAGAATGGATAAACCTCGCTGGGAAAGCAGGTATTAACTGGTGGGTTACCAGTGCCCTGGAGAGCAACCTTGGTTTGAATGCCATCGCCCAATGGAATTTCATTACTGCTAACCCAATACCTTGTGGATTGGGTACAGGCAGCTTGTATACCAATAACTTCAATTCACCTTTATTTGTTGAAAATGGAAGTATAGGATATAATCCCGGGTTAGAATGGGTGATTGGTTTATAAGCTGCCAGATTGGTTCCGGCATTATCTACATCGCGGGCGAAGCCTGCCTGACGATAGATAGAGCTGTGATCTCAATCTTGTAAAGAAAGAGATGCCGGGTCGAGCCTGCTTGCCGCAGGTAAGCCCGGCATGACATAAAAAGCGGTATGTCACTCTGAATGACTTTTAGATGTTTATCGCGGGCAAAGCATACCTGACGGTAGGCAGGTGGAGCGTATCCCTCCGAGCAACTGCATGTTTTCCCCTAAAGAAAGCTGTCGTTTTTTTG
>JANQHO010000160.1 GCA_028277105.1 Owenweeksia sp.
ACCCGCTCCCCAGGGTGTGTATGTATACTACATTCAGTATGCTACCCCAGGGGATGATGCCCAGGAAAAAAGAGGCAGCTTTACACTCGTCAGATAGCCTGACCTACTGAAAAGTATTAACAACACCCCTCGTCCGGAAGCTTCCGGACGGAGGGTATTGAGTAAAGATCATAATCTTCAAACAGGGATAAGCTTCGCAATTATTATCAAAAATCTACTGGAATCTCCTCTTAGTTTTGCTTTGTTCATAAGCCGAGCAAGATGGATTATTACGAAAGAATAAGCCGGGCAGTAAACTTTATCGAGGAAAATCTCAAGAACGAGCTTTCCCTTGATCTGATAGCGGAGCAAGCCCATTTCTCCAAATATCATTTCATTCGGGTTTTTTCTGCTATCACCGGAGAATCGGTTGGGGATTATGTGAGAAAACGCAGGATCTCTAAATCAGCTAAAGAACTGATCACTACCGATAAGCCTATTCTAGATCTGGCTCTGGAATATCAGTTCGGCTCCCAGGAAGCTTACACCCGCTCTTTCAAAAGAGTTTACCACACTACCCCTGCCAGGTACCGCAAACACGGGATGGAACAAATCGCTTATGGACGCAGCAGACTTTCTAACAGAAGATTAACACACTTAAAAAACAATATCACTATGGAACCTGAAATCGTTGAAATTGCCGAAAAGAAATTAGTAGGCCTAAAGATAAAAACCTCTATAGCCAATAATAAAATACCCGAACTATGGCAAAATTTTATGGCCCGGGCTGAAGAGATCAAAAACAATAAAAATACCGGTTGGTACGAATTGCATCCCTATAATTCCGATTTTAAGATGGAAGACTATACCGATACCATGGAATTTGAGAAATGGGCCACCCTCGAAGTCACCGATTTTGATCAGATACCTGAAGGCATGGAAACCCACGTTCTCAAAGACGGCAAATACGCGGTATTTGTCCACAAGGGATTGATGAAAAACATCCAGTTGTCATTTGATTACGTCTACGGCACCTGGCTGCCTAATTCGGGTTACGAACCGGACAACCGGGATGACTTTGAGCACTACGATGAGAAGAAATACTTCGGACCGGATCATCCCGAGTCGGAAACGGAGATCTGGATACCTATTAAATAATTCCCGTAATGGTTTGGCGGGAGAAATACATGAGCTGACTTTTATCAGTTTTGCCTATGACAAACATCATTTCTCCCGCCAACTCTAAAAACTTTATTTGTAACCAATTATTAGTCCTATGCAAATAGTTCAACTTACCGAAGAAAACATCCTGGACGAGCATATCTGTTGTGCCATTTCTGACAAAAAATGCCGGGATGGCTATAACGCTAAGAAAGAATGGCTGAAAAAGCAATTCAAAGACGGTTACGTTTTCAAAAAGCTGAATGTAAGGGGCAAAGTCTTTATCGAATACGTTCCGGCCGAAAAAGGCTGGGTACCAGTAGAGGCTCCTGGTTATATGTTGATCAATTGCTTTTGGGTATCTGGCCAGTTTAAAAACCAGGGCCATGGCAAAGACCTTTACCAGGAGTGTGTAAACGATGCCAAGGATCAGGACAAAAACGGTATTGTAGTAGTGGTAGGTAAGAAGAAACAGCCCTTTATGTCGGAAAAGAAATTCTTCCAAAAGCAGGGCTTTGAGCTATGCGATATAGCTGAACCTTATTTTGAACTCTGGTACAAACCCTTTAAAAAAGATGCCCCAGTGCCAAAATTTAAGGAGATTGCCAAAAAAGGGGAATGTGATGTAAAAGAGGGACTCAGCGTGTATTACACCAATGCCTGTCCCTTTACGGAATACTATGTAAATACCGAACTGGCTAGAGTAGCCAAAGAAAAGGGATTCAAACTCTCTATCAATAAGTTAGAAACCCGCGAACAGGCGCAAAATCACTTTGTGCCTCACACTATTTACAGCGTTTTTCACGATGGTAAATTCGTGACTCAGCATATTCTCAACGAAAGGTATTTTGAGCGGTTTATAGGTTCTTAATTAACCTGTAAAAAAGGTTTTAGCCAGTTTCTTAGACAACCTTAAAGGGAAATATACATCTATACTAATAAGAAGCGTTAACCTTTCTTTTTGTTACAGCACTGTTGTTTCAGTGCTTCATCCCACTTTAGTATTCACCTTAAAAACTCAAGCACTATGAAAGCTATTCATCTTATCATACCGGCCTTACTATGCCTGTTTGTAGTATCCGCATCCGCTCAAACCGAACCTGGCTCTTTAAGAGGTATTGTTACTGACGCCCAAACGGGAGAACCTTTGCTAGGAGCATCAGTTGTGGTTAAAGATGATGGAGGAAATATTATAAAGGGTGCCACTACGGATCTTGATGGTAAATACAATATCAATCCCTTAAATCCAGGCACCTACACAGTTGAATGTTCTTTCTTGGGTTATGCTACTTTAAAAATCACAGATCTTGTAATTGACCCCAACGTTACCACAACAAGAAACTTCAAACTGAGACCACCAACAGAAGTACTCAGCGAAGTAGTCATAAGTTATGATATTATTCCCTCGGAAGAATCCATCAGAACTGCGTCACCAGTAACAACTAAAAGAAAGTCAGAATATTCAGTCTCAGATCAAACTAATGTCAGAGGCGCGCGCTCCGAAGGAACAGTTTATTTCATTAATGGAGTAAAAGTGAGCGGTACTGTCTACCATTACTATTACCAGGACAATACAGAAGAATACGAAACCATCACTGAAAACCGCTTTCTGGATGCCGCTTCCAATCCCCTCTCCACCTTTTCCTCCGATGTAGACGTGGCCTCCTATTCTAATCTCCGCAGGTTTATCAGCAATGGTGAACTTCCTCCGGTAGATGCGGTGCGCATAGAGGAAATGATCAACTACTTCAACTACGATTATCCCGCCCCGGCTAAAGGGAAGACTTTTTCTGTTACCACCGAAACCGTTGCCTGCGACTGGGCTCCCACCCACCAACTGCTGCGCATCGGCATTCAAACCGAAAAAATTGCCCTGGAGGAACTTCCGCCCAACAACCTGGTCTTTCTCCTGGATGTATCGGGCAGTATGGATTCCCCTTACAAACTTCCTCTCCTCAAAAAATCGCTTAAACTTCTGGTGCACACCCTGCGCAAAGAAGATCGGGTAGCCATAGTGGTTTATGCTTCGGCCACCGGCTTGGTCTTGCCTTCCACTCCCGGTGATGAAAAAGAAAAAATACTGGAAGCCATCGACAGATTGAATGCCGGTGGCTCTACAGCCGGAGGAGCCGGTATCCAGCTCGCCTATAAAACAGCGATAGAAAATTTTGAGAAAAAAGCCAACAGCCGGGTTATACTCGCCACCGATGGCGATTTTAACGTGGGCATATCCAGCGATGATGAACTGGTAAAACTGATTGAAGAAAAACGCGAAGCAGGGGTCTTTCTCAGTGTGCTGGGCTTTGGCACTGACAACTATAAAGATTCCAAAATGGAAAAGCTAGCTGATAACGGCAATGGCAATTATGCCTATATCGACAATCTTTTTGAGGCTAAAAAGGTATTGGTCAACGAATTGGGAGCTAACCTCAACGTGGTGGCCAAGGACACCAAATTCCAGATCGAGTTCAATCCTGCCCGGGTACAGGCCTACCGCCTTATCGGCTATGAAAACCGCTTGCTGAACGATGAGGATTTTAACGATGATACCAAAGATGCAGGTGATATTGGCTCCGGCCACAGTGTAACGGCCATTTACGAGATCATTCCCACCGGAGTGAAGATCGACAGGATTTTGGCCAATGTAGATTCCTTGAAATACCAGATCAACCGCAGTCCGGCCGGAAAATTTGACAATGAGATCGCTACCGTGAAGATCCGACATAAAAAACCAGGGGAAGAAAAAAGTATCCTCGAAACTCACACTGTAAAAAAAGAAAGTAAGGCAGTTTCTGAAGACCTGAAATTTATCAGTGCGGTAATAGAATTCGGTCTATTACTCCGCGATTCAGAATACAAAGGCAACAGTTCTTATGAAAAAGTGCTGGCTTTGGCCAAGTCCGGTAAAGGAGAAGACGAAGGAGGTTACCGCCATGAATTTATCCGGTTGGTATCTTTGGCTAAAGACCTGCACGAGCAAAATACCGCTCTTTTGGAAGACGATTAAAAAAAATCTTAATCTATACCAAGCCCTTTTCAAGGGCTTTTTTAATGGGTTAAAATCGCATTTTTTGTGCAACCTTTTTGCTGTTTAGCCTCTAATTAATATAGGACCTACATTAACTCTCAATAAAAATACTGACTATGAAGCTCACTACTTTTATTCTGCTTTTTGCTCTTGCCAGTGTAAGCTTTGCTCAACAACATGCTGTCTTGAAAGGACAGGTAACTCATGAGGAAAGCGGGGAAGCAATACCCTTTGCTACCGTTGTTTTGAAATATCCGGATGGGGAAATTATCAGCGGGGCTTACAGTGATTTTGACGGTCACTTTTATCTCCAGCCCATTTCTCCAGGTATCTACACTCTTGAGGTAAGTCACCTGGAATATCACAAAAAAGTATTGGAAGACCTCCAATTTGCACCTGGCAGGGTCTATTATCAGGAGTTAAAAATGAAAGATTATACCTATGACCCAAGACCTCAACCCAACAGGTATTATCACGATGAAATTACCCGCTCAGCCCTCAGCTTTTCCAGCCTTTTAATGTTTGTGCTGGCAGTGCTGGTTTTGTAAATGATTTGTTCAACTTTAAAAACTGATGCCGTATGAAAAATGCCGTTATTGATTGCCGTCCCCTGCTCCGCTTGCTGAGCCTGTTTTTACTGATCCCTCAACTCTGCTTCGCTCAACTGAGCGTTTTAACCGGGCGCATTTACCAGTCTGCTGACCATACCCGGCATAAGCCGGTCCTTAATTATTCTCTAAGAAAGCAAATCCTTGTACTTCGACCAGTTCCACGCGATCATAAGAATATTTAAAGCGAGCAGGACTATCCCCATAGGCAGCCCTGCCGAATCGAGGTAAATATGATACAACACTGCATTAACTGACACACCCAACAACACCAGCATGGATAGGGCTACGTATCTGTTCAGCAAAAGGAATAAGCCGGCCAGTGCTTCTACTATCCCTACTAACGACATGGTCTTGGTCGCTCCCAGCATTTCCCAATAGGGTGCCGCTGCTTCCGGAGGAGGTGGTGGGGTCATGAACGTAAAAAGGTGATTCAGGCCAAAGAATAATAGAAATAGACCGAAAATGATACGGACTATCATTTGCAAGGTTTTCATTTGATCAAGATTTGATTAGAATAAACTAAAGATAAACAAATTATCTTTATGTTTTCTAAGCAGTTAGCTTTATAAGCATTGATATTGAGTGCTTCCAACACATTTCGATGCGGCTTTTGAAAAGCCTTTCCATTACAATTCCTTCCCTATTTTTGCCAGCCAATAAACCACCCCCCAAAACCGGGAAGGGTGGTACGGCATTTTATACCTATGGCAAGTATGGCTACCGATTTTTTTAACGATTACCTGAAGGACAAACGCTGGACTGAATTTGCCCAGCTTCTAATTCAAAACGAACATTCCAAATACGCTTTTAAAGGCCTGAACGGAAGCTTGCTTTCCCTGGCAGGCAGTGCTGTTTTTCGTAAAAGTGAAAGACCCCATCTTTTTATCCTCAGCGATAAGGAAGAAGCCGCTTACTTTCTTAACGACCTGGAAAAAATACTGGGCGAAAAAGACGTATTGTTCTACCCTGGTTCCTACCGCAGGCCCTACCAGGTAGAAGAAACCGACAACGCTAATGTTTTGCTGAGAGCAGAAGTGCTCAACCGTATCAACTCCCGTAAAAAACCCGCGGCCATCGTAAGCTATCCCGATGCCCTTTTTGAACAGGTCGTTACCCGCAAGCAGCTCAATGCCAACACTTTTACCATTCGGGATAATGACAATCTCAACATTGATTTCCTAAACGAAACCCTTTTTGAGTACAACTTCCAAAGGGTGGATTTTGTGGTGGAACCAGGACAGTTCTCTGTTAGAGGGGGTATAGTAGACGTTTTTTCTTTCAGCAACGATCAGCCTTACCGCCTGGAATTTTTTGGCAATGAAGTGGAAAGCATCCGCACCTTTGACGTGGAAAGCCAGCTTTCAATGGACAAGGTGAAAAAGCTGGAGCTCTTGCCTAATGTAGAGAACAAAGCCATGCTCGAGAAGCGGGAAACCTTTCTCGAATATGTCTCCGGCAAAACCGTGGTATGGGCTAAAAATATCGCCCTGACTGCCAAACGGCTGGATGATCTCTACGAAAAAGCGGTAGAATCCTTTAAGCAATTGAGTGATGCGGTGAACCATGCCCAACCTCAGGAGCTTTTCATCAATGGGAATAAGCTCAAAAACCAGTTGGAGCAGTTTGCCTGCATAGAACTTTCTGGTGAAACTCATTTTGAGCCTGAGGAAGTATTTACGGTAAGCAGCAAACCCCAGCCTTCTTTCAACAAAAAGTTCGACCTGTTGGTAGAAGACTTAAGACAAAATCACGAAAAGGGTTTTACCAATTACCTGCTTTGCGCCAACGACAAGCAAGCGGAACGCTTCCACGCCATTTTTGAGGATATCGGTTCCGAAGTACACTTCCAACCTATTGTACTCACTTTACATGAAGGTTTTATCGATATTGATGGCCAGAAAGCGGTTTACACCGATCACCAGTTGTTTGAGCGTTACCAACGCTTCCGCCTCAAAACGGGCTTTGAGAAAAAACAGGCCATCACCCTTAAAGAATTGACCAGCCTGCAGGTAGGCGATTTCGTTACCCACATCGATCACGGTATAGGTGAATTTGGCGGCTTGCAAAAGATCGATGTCAATGGCAAAACCCAGGAAGCTATTAAGCTGACCTACAACGGTGGTGACGTACTATACGTCAGCATACATGCTTTGCACAAAATTGCCCGCTACAACGGCAAGGAAGGCACTATTCCCACCTTGCACAAACTGGGCTCGGGAGCCTGGCAAAAAACCAAGGCCAAAACTAAACGCAAGGTCAAAGAAGTAGCCTACGATCTTATCAAACTCTACGCCCAACGCAAGGCCAATAAAGGTTTCTCCTTTTCACCCGATACCTACCTACAACACGAACTGGAAGCCTCCTTCATCTACGAAGATACACCCGACCAGATGCAGTCTACCGCTGATGTAAAAGCCGACATGGAAAGTGAAGTACCCATGGACCGCCTGATCTGTGGTGATGTGGGCTTTGGCAAAACAGAAATCGCCATACGGGCAGCTTTTAAAGCGGTGGCCGATAGCAAGCAGGTAGCCATTTTGGTACCTACTACCATCCTGGCCTTTCAGCATTACAAAACTTTCAGTGAACGCCTTAAGGGTCTGCCTTGCACCATTGATTATCTCAATCGCTTCCGTACCCGTAAACAGCAAACAGAAACCCTTAAAAAGCTGGAAGAAGGCCAAGTAGATATCATTATTGGTACCCATCGCCTGGTAGGAAAAGACGTTAAGTTCAAAGACCTGGGCCTATTGATCATAGACGAGGAGCAAAAATTTGGGGTAGGTGTAAAAGATAAGCTCAAAAACCTCAAAGTCAATGTAGATACACTGACCCTTACTGCTACCCCCATTCCGCGTACCCTGCAATTCAGCCTGATGCAGGCACGTGATCTCAGCGTGATGACCACTCCTCCTCCCAACCGTCACCCTATAGAGACCCAGGTGGTGCCTTTTAATGAGGAGATCATTCGCGATGCCATTATGTACGAAATGAGCCGGGGCGGACAAACCTTCTTCATCCACAACCGGGTAGAGAACATCAAAGAAGTAGCCGGCATGGTAAACCGACTGGTACCGGATGCCAAAGTGGGCATCGGTCACGGGCAAATGGAGGGCTCCAAACTGGAGGAACTGATGCTCAACTTCATCAACGGGCATTTTGATGTGCTCGTGGCCACCTCCATCATTGAGAACGGTCTGGATGTGCCTAATGCTAATACTATTATCATTAACAACGCTCATCACATTGGACTGAGTGACCTGCACCAGATGCGGGGAAGAGTGGGGCGTTCCAACAAAAAGGCTTTCTGCAAACTGATTGCCCCGCCTTTGAATTCCCTTACTGATGAGGCACGCAAACGCCTCACGGCTATTGAGCAGTTCAGCGACCTGGGTAGCGGCTTCCAGATCTCTATGCGCGACCTGGAAATACGCGGAGCCGGTGACCTTTTGGGAGCCGAGCAAAGCGGTTTTATTGGCGATGTAGGCTTTGATACCTATCAGAAAATTTTAGCCGAAGCCATCGAAGAACTCAAAGCCGGAGAATTTAAAGAGCTGTATGAAGAAGAGCAGGTAAAAAAGGATTTTGTGGACGAATGCCAGTTGGATACCGATCTGGAAATTCTGATACCAGACGATTATGTGAACAAAATAGAGGAACGCCTCAAACTCTATCGCACCCTGGATGACATTGATAAACCCGAAGAGCTCTATTTGTTTGAACAGGAACTGGTAGACCGTTTTGGGCAAATGCCCGAAACTGTGTACGAACTGCTCAACTCCGTTCGTTTGCGCTGGCTGGGTCGCGATATCGGTTTTGAAAAAATGGTATTGAAGCAAGAGCGTCTCATCGGTTATTTTATCGCTGACCAGGATTCCCCCTACTTCCAGAGTGAAAAGTTCCAGCGGGTATTGCTATTCCTGCAAAACCAGCCTAAAGCGCAAATGAAAGAAAGGAACAACAAACTATACCTTTCGTTTAGTGGGGTGAAAACGGTAGATGAAGCCATTAAGTTATTAAAGCCGATGGTGGAGGAAGAGGCAGTGGTTTAACAATATTCATCCCGCACTTGATGCGGGATCTCTTCAACGAGATTCCGGGTCTTCGCCCGGAATGACAACTTGTACTTGTTTAGGCTGAGCGCAGTCGACACCTATACCAGGCGTAGTTTGTAACTACGCCTTAACAATCCCTTGACCTCGCTCGGGAAGCTAACTAGCTATGATTCCCTACCTTAACTCCGAGTCTCTTTGAATTTGTTCCTTAATAAATTCTACCCTTTGCTTACACTTATTGAAAAAGCGATTCCGAATGTTAGTTGAAGTGGAGTTCAATAAAACCGACCGGCTTTTATGATCGTTAAATCTATCCATTATTTGCTGACAAAACAGTTTGTGATCAGTATACATAAAATTAATACCGGAATAGGATATATAGGCTCTTTTTCTATCTTTTACCTGGGCTACGATTCCATTTTCGAGCAGCAAAAAATTGCTGTAGTACAATTTTAATTTGGTCGTTTCCATATCTTTTCCGGCCTCATTTATCAGTTTTCTATGAAGCGTATCTAAAAGATCCATTATCTCATCACAAATTTGTGTAGCCGCTTCCTTGTTTATACTCCCTCCGTTATAGTAGTATTTAACCTGTTCTACTACATTTTGTACGGTTTGTTCCGTCCATATTTCAGTTTTAGGGATGTCATAATACTCTTGCGCTGTTTTTGCTCCGGCATCCAATACTTCTTGTGAAACCTGATTGAATTCAAATTTTTCTTCTTTCAAAATATCTTCGTGTTCTGGCCTTTTAAGCCATACAAAAACTTTAAACCGGCAAAGCGTAGGGTAGGTCATGAAGTAAAAAATGGGCACATCCCTTGCGGCATAAAAAAGGTGTACGTCCTTACTCTTTTTCAGCTGAATCAGGGTTTCCCGAGAACTTTTAAAATACTCACTCACATTTTCCATGCTAAGAATAAAGGGATCCCTTTTAAAAACGGCCATATCCTCAGTATTGGCCTGAAGAAGACTATCAATTGAAATATGAAACTCTTTTGCCAACTGAAGTAACTCACTCAGGCTTAAAGCCGTTTCTCCGTTAATCCTTCTATAGGTATTTGGGAGGTTAACATTTAAGGCCCTGCTTAGATATTTAGCCAACGATTCCCCCGGTGGAAGTTTTTCTTTCACCTCATTGAGAAATGCAGACTGAAACTCATTGGAGTTATTCATATTACCCGATAGATTTTTTTTGATCCATAAGAATAACCAAATTAAAGCCGAATTTTTTTTTCTCTAAACGAATAAAACCAAATTGGACAAATAGTCCCGTACTCAAGTTTTTTCACAAATAAAAAAATTGTGTTTCAAACCCTTTTATTCTTTCGAAAATCGAAAAATAATACTTTTTATCTATAGCTAGCTTAGTGGCGATTTCATCAAAACATCAATACATGCTAACTCGTAAATCTCTATCCCGTCAACTTTTTGTTTTAATACTTTTTATACCGGCTGCTACTGTTTGCAAGGCACAACATCCGGCTGAAAAACTGCAGGGAACCAGCAAAGCTCATAGCCAACAAAGCATGAGTAATAGCGGGCAGTCTACGGATGTTAATAAGCTTATTCAAATCGATCAATCCGGAGACGCTAATATTTCCATCCCCTTGATCAATATACAAAGCCGTAAGCTTTCCTTACCCATTACTGCTAACTATTCACCAGGAATTAAGGTAGATCAAAAATCATCTGAAATAGGACTGGGCTGGAATATCAGCTTTGGAAGCATTGTGCGCGATTACGGGGCTTTTGAACCGGATTATGCCGATACCTCCGTTGAAACCAAAATGCAAAATACAGTATCAGGAACCTCTAACGATTTATCGGTAAACGGAGTGACCATAAATACCAACCACCGTCAAAAATTTCTCACTTATGAGGGCCCTAGTGGAACCGATACCGAAAAAATGACTCCTGATATTTATCGTGTAAATATCCCAGGTATTGGCAGTAATCATTTTTGGAATGATGGAAATGAAGGAGCTTCTCATGATTTTAAATGGGGTGAGTTTCAAGCCTGGAGAGTTGAACACAACACCAAAGTTTTTGAAATAGACCAGGAAATAAGTAGGATTAATGAGGTTAATGCCGCTTTTCATAGCTCCCAATCCCAACCTCAAATCAAAACCGCCTTTGTGGAAAATACTAGTCATGCAGCAGCTATAGCTGTTCCTCCATATGTTTCTGACCGATACTTTAAACCTCTATCCCCTGCTCCAACCACCACACTCGTTTCTTATGATGTTCCAACCGGAGATAATCAAAAGGTACGCTATCGCGATTTTGAAAAGTTTACAATAACCTCAGAAGACGGAACACAATACGTATTTGGCCGTGCACTTAGAGGGCAAAAATATTTGTTTACAGAAGATCCATACTGGAGTGTAGTTGGAAATGAGGCTCACAAAGATCACATCAACAGCCTTTCAGGAAAAGTTTTCGGAGAGTTGTGGAAAATTGATTTCATAGCGGAGTGGTTGCTTACTGAGGTAAGGAGCTATGATTATATAGATGCCAATGGAAATAGCATCGCAGATGAGGGTGATGCTGGTGATTGGATACGTATTGAATATACAGCCCCAACTCAGGTAGTTACTGTAAAAAATGAAGCTGCAGGCGATTATGAATACGAAGTACCAAGACATAGAGAATGGATGAACTTTTCCAGTACTGACCCTGCCTCCAGTTTAATGCGGGAAAGAGCCTATGTTACCCGCATTATTACTCCCACCCAGGAAATTAATTTTAATAAATCTCCTCGTTTTGATGTGGATCATGACTATTTCCAGGAGCCTTTAAACATTGTTAAGGGTGCACATCATACCCAAAAACATGCTTACAGCAAATTGCCATTGGGTACCAACGGTAGCAATAGTGATTTTAATATTCATTATCCGGTAGAAATGATGAAGTACGATAAAATCGTAATTAGAGATCGCTTATCAAACCAGGCTTTAAACACTATTGTTTTTGACTATGCTTCCAAGGGGAGTAACCAGGAACTTGCTGTTTCTGAATACTTGATCAGGGACAATAATAACCTGGAAATGATTCCTTTTGATCCGGAGGTTACAGCCGGGCCTCCTTTGAGCTCTTTTGACATAGAAGATTATAACATCCAAAATAGCGGCTATGGTGCCGGAAGGGGAAAAACCACCCTACTGGGTATTAATTTCTATCCTGGTGATAACACCAGCAGCCTGGATTCGAGAAAATACTCGTTTGATTATAACTACAACCCCAGCTATAGTGATATCCACAAATTTCAGATCCTGAAGAGTAATGCGTACGCTGATTTGAGAAATTCTTATCCGGTAGAGGAGAGAACCAAACACGAAGATTTGGGAACTTCCCTGCTTCCATATTTAGCCATACAATATGGTTGCAATACAGTTAGTGTTGCTGCCGGTGAGCCAGATCAGCTATTTCCAAACACACATGCTTTAAAAGATGAAATGGGGTACTACAATGACCCTAACATCACCACTTTTGGAGCACTGGATGGCCGTAATGCCTGGTCATTAACTGAAATAACTATTCCCGAAGGAGGCAAAGTTTCCCTGGAATATGAAAAAGATGAGTTTGAGTATGGTGTAGACCAAAATGGCTGGTATACCAATGGAAGCTTGGTAGATGACCGCCTTCCTTTTATCAATAACTACAATCGTTTGGCCATTACCAAAAACATAATGCAATGCAATTACAACACTATGGTAGCCAACCCCAGTAAAGAGCTGAACATGGTTTTCTCCATGCCTATGAATCAATATAGTGGTGGTTTAAGGCTTAAGAGGAAAACAATGGATGATGGTGTAAATCAACCCGTGATTGTAAATTACGAATACGGATCAGGTCACTATACTTCTGTACCTGCCTCTTACTGGAATAATTATTTAAATGCCTTTACCGCTTTTATGCAGCACGAAAGGTCGCGCCAGGAGCATGAGAGTTCTTACGATCCAACCTTATTAAGTTGGTTTAATGTATGGGAATTGGATGATTCCGGACAACCCATACTGATTTATGATGATGGTTATATTGACGAAAATGACTTTGATACCCACATCAGTGCATTAGCTATTAATGTCAGAACAGATCATACTTTAAAGGACGAGCTTTTTTATGAGTACGTTGATGAAGTATATCCCAATGGTTCCAAAATCAGAAGGAAATATGGTCATATAGATGGCTCATCACTTACTTATGATGTACAGAAAACAGCCTACTTAAAAGGTGATGCTTATGACAAAAAAAATTATGTTGAGCTCATTACCAATGAAGTAAATAAAGCAAAAGACATCTCTTTGCTTGCTACAGAACATTTTGAAGCAGGTTCCGGCACACCTTACCAATCCAGCAGTTTCAATTTTTCAGCTACTGAGAAAGAAGGCAGAGCCAATAATTTCAAGAGCTTTTCACTTACTCCATTTGCGCATAGAGTATACTATTATGCAAATGGATTACTCCGCCATGCTAACAGAGCTTTAGGAGGGGAAATTGTTTTTGATATGTCCTCTGTACCAATGATAAACGGTCCCGGTACCATAAACAATATGGTTAGTCAACTCTATAATAAGATCAATCAACAAGGTCTGTTCTATAATAGCAGTAACCCTTCTTCCTTTAGCCCTCCTGATTATATTGATGATAACGACTATACCATAGCCGCACTGAACAATCACAAACGCTATCAAAGTATTTGGAAAAGGCTAAACTCTCAAACAGACACCTATGAAGGTTTACCCAGTATTACACAGTATACGTATGAAAGCACTTACGGTTTATTGAGAAGTACATTGGTAAAAAACAGCTCTCAATATGATGGGCCTACTCAAATCAGTGATCGCAATCAAATTACCGAGATCACATACGCCCATGAAGCCTACCCTAGCCACCCAGCGACAGGAACTAATGTTTTTCTGGATAAAAACATGCTCTCGCAAGGAGCTGAAACCATAGAATATGTACAGTTTATTAGCCCGGCAAATGTAATTTCTGCTTCCGCTCAAACTTGGCTGTATGATCTGGACAGGCAAGTTTATTTCCCCTATAAAACTTATCAATATGTAGATGAAGCTACCTCTAACCCATTAAATATTGGCGGAGCGGTAAATGGTTTCACCTCTTATTTCAGTGGTAGCAACTCTCACTGGATAGAAATTGCACACACGAGCAACTACGATCATTATGGCATTAGCGAAGTAAGTTTTGCAAAAGGTGTTTATAATCGGATTATTCCCGGTTACGGTTCTAAAATAAGTAAGGCCGAGTTTAGCTGGGATCAGGATTGGTTTGATGCTGCATACACCGGTTTTGAAGATCTTGAAGTAGGGAAAAGCCTGGTATACAGCAATGATGTCTATGCCTATAGTTATACTGCCATCACTCCCTTTTGTTCACCTCCAAATTGTGGTATTTCAGCTAATGCCGCCATTTTTATTGACGACCCCAATGCTTTTCAGGTGGGTGATATTATTCAGATATGGGTGAATCGGGATTTACCCTCTAATGGTGTAACTGGCTCGCATCTTAGCCTAACTAACGATCTCATACTTGAAAGTACGGTGTGCGAAATAACCCATTACCCTAATATCACTAACAATACAGCGAATTATTTTCTAAGCGTATATGGTATTGACTTCACCCTACATAAATATGCTTTATGTCTTGAAGAT
Source organism: Owenweeksia sp. (assembly GCA_028277105.1). Classification (GTDB taxonomy): domain Bacteria; phylum Bacteroidota; class Bacteroidia; order Flavobacteriales; family Schleiferiaceae; genus JANQHO01. The sequence continues at coordinate 14,513 of JANQHO010000160.1, forward strand.
CAAATAACCGGCATTCCTGGAGTAAGTATCAATTCAGGCAACATTTTTAGGGGAGCTATTATCCGGAAGAAAAATAACCAGGCTGTTACTTATCAATACAATGAGGATTTACCTGAGGTATGGGTAGAGGATATTAATCCTCCACACAAAGGGACTACTACAGATCAAGTGCACTCCGGAGAATTATCTTATTACCTGGAAAATAAACTGCTCAGCGGAGATCCATCTGCTCAGAGTCCTATCCACTCTGTTTACATACAATCCTGCTCACAACAAGGGCAGGGTGGCGGCTCTCAAACTCCTGCTGCACCTGGATCTGGTGGTACTCCGGCTTTAGGTTGCCAGGTAGAATATATAGCTGGTGTTTGGATAAAGACCAATATGTTTGGAGGACCTATTAGTGGTTCCGGAAGTCTTCATTACACCTTATGGAACAGTGATAAAAGTTCTATTGTAAGCTCCGGAAGTATTCCATTAGCCAATTACCATTCCAGCTGGACCTATTATGAGCTTACCATAGCGGTTGACCGGCCAAGTAGCGGGTACCGCTTATTGGATGTATGGGTACAATCAGATGTGGTGGCCGCTGCTCAGGAGCACATTTATTACATAGATGATTTATTAGTATACCCTGAAGGGGCAAAGTATGAGTTTAGAAGCCATAACATTTTCGGAAATCCTACAGATGTTACCAATACCAATGATGATCATTTTAAATCTACTTATGATGAATGGGGCCGCCCCGGTTCATCCTTCAATGCTGAAGGGGAATTAATTAGCCAACAGGATTATCATACCGGAAAAATTGGCTCTTTCATAGCCAATTATATGGATAACACTACCTACATAGATGACAACTCTTTCAACCAAACACGCTCTTTTACAGATGGTTTAGGAAAAGCGATACAAACGATTATTCGAGAGCCGGCCAGGGGCATACTATCAGTAAATAATCATATTGAATACGACAATATGGGACGTCCGGTTAAAACTTACCAACCCATTCCATTAGTGGGGTCCGGCATTCCTTTAATCCCCTTTCAATCAGCTTTAATTCAAACTAAATCTCAGTATACCTATCAATCCTCTTATTCTTATAATGAAGTGCAATATCTCATGGAGCCAGGCTCAAGAATAAGCTCACAGTCAACTCCCCGAGAAGATGCAGAAAGCCCCATCACTAACTTATTGGACAAATCATTGGTAAGTGGCAGTGTAACTGTAAGTAACTCTTTTGACTTTTTACCCGGTCAGCTATTGAAGTCAAAAACTACAGATGCCCACGGAAACAATCACACTTCTTTTACAGACAAATTTGGAAATGTAGTTCTCCAAAAAGAGCCTATAGGTTACAGTTATTCTGAAAATGTAAACGGCCAAACCGTTTTTGATTTAAACAGCACTTTTGAGTATGCTTATACCCATTTCACTTACGATGGAGCAAACCGCTTAATCAAAGTAACCGATCCGGATGGCTATTTAACTACCTACGAATACAATAGCATAGGTCAACTGATAAAAGAAAATAACCCTGCTAAAGGAATAACCGAATACCGTTATGATGATTTTGGAAGACTCCGTTTTGTTCAAAGCCAAAAGGACAAAGACGCTATAACCAATGCCACCCTTACCGATCAATTTACCTACTATAAGTATGATAGTTGGGGTAGAGAAATAGAAGCGGGAGTAATTAAACTGCCATTAGGAACAACAGCTGTTTTTAATACTACTGCATCCGTCAATAACTATCTATTCCCTGATGACACACAAATTGGTGTAGAGATCCATCACAAGTTCACCTTTGATGGAACAAAGGCCGATCATGCTGTTGATCGCTTAATAAAAGAGGAAGTATTTAGTGAGCATTCTTTTAACTCTGTCAGCCAACGTTATGACGCTGCTCATACAGATATAACGGAGTTCACCTATACTGCAAATGGTGAAGTTGCTACTAAAAAATATACCCTAAGCGGGCTTCAGGGAGTTCATTTATTTTCTTATGACTATAACCGGGCTGGCTTGCCTGAAAAAACAAGCTATAGCAACAGTATTAAAACCGCTTACAACTGGGTAGTAAATAATGAGTATGACGACCTGGGCAGATTGATCAAATCTTCTTCAGGGACTGCGGAGAATAGTACTACGGAGGATGCAGTATACGAGTATGATGGTATTGGAAACTTGTTGAAAACCAGACTTGGAGCCACAGGCAATAGCAACGATCCTTATTTGGAATACATTACCAGCAACTATAATATTCGTGGACAACAAACCTATCAGCTGGCCAAAAATTTCAGATATGAGTTGCAATATGATCAACTGGGAAATATTACCCGCCAGCGCTGGAGCAATGATTACTGGGACAATACCTCCGGTTTCAATCTAAACCAATACCGCTATAACTATGATGCCATGAACCGTTTGGTTGGTGCCAATTATTCCAATGTAGTATTATACGACAACCCTTATCTGAATTACGGTTCAAATGCTATTCTCACGCCTTCTGTCTTAGTGTGCACACCTATTACTACCACCGATATGGCCAATTCTAACTCAACGGCAAACCTGTTTTTGTCTTCTCTTGATCCGGAAGGTGAAAACGCCATATTGGCGGGAGGTCAAATTCAAGATGTGCTGGAAATTATTGAGCAGCAAATGCTTCAGGCCGGAACCAATTTTGGGAGTTTAAGCAGCGAACAGCAGGATAATATTATTCAACAAATTCTTACGGCTACTAACGAAATTGAAGTCAACCTCAACCAGTTGGAAGAAATTTATATTGGCTCACTAGGGCAAAGTTTATTGGATTACCTCCATGAATTAAATATGGATTCTGAAGGTAGTGTTCCTCCAGCCACACAAACAGATATCACCAATTATATCGCCTATTTAAATTCTGTAGTAGAGAATTTCAGCACTCCATTTAAGGATATGGAAGAAGAAAGTCGCAACACACATTTAAACAATGCGATAAGCGAAGCTACAGGCAACAATTTGAATGCTCCTGATGTAGAAATACTGGCATTGTATTTTGAAAATGGACTCGACCAAATTATCCTAAGTGCTTCAGATCAGCTTAAACACGAATTACAACAAGATCATTTAGCCGCTGGAAATGCTTTAAGCCCTGAGTTTAATACCACCGTAGACAATTATATTGCCGATGTTGAAGCCTTGTTACTGGATATTACCCAACCTTATACTCTACTTAGTAACGGAGAACAGCAACAACTGCTGGCTGATGCACAAACGCTGGCTGATAATGCTGAACTAATAATAAATGACCAGCAAATCCTTGTTGATTTTTTCACCTGGCAATCACGCGGAGAACTAACCGCAGAAAACCTTGTTTTGACCAAACAATTGCTCGAACAGGTACAGATCATCATTCTTCAAAATTGTGAGATCAACAGGGATGCCCTGGCCATTAAAACACTAAACCCTGTAAGCAATGTCAAGTCCATTGTAAAAGGAAGAATTTATGATGCTGCCTACGATTACCATTACAATGGTAATATGATACAACTAGAGCGTTACGACCATAATACGGTGAAACAGGTACAGGATTACTCATATGGAACCAACAACCGTTTGGCTCATGTACAATGGAATACCGGAGGAGTTGTTTCACAAAACAATTATACCTATGATGCCAATGGTAATCTTACAGCCGATGCTCGAGCAGCGGTTAGTCAGATCTCGTATACCAACTTTCACAATTTACCGCTCAGCATCACAAATGGATCCGGTGTAAATAAATACCGCTATGACATCCGGGGTCAACGGAGTGCCAAAGAACTACCAAGTGGAGATAAAGAGTTTTTTATGGAAGGCCTGGTTTTAAGTGCCAATGGAAAACCTAAAAGGCTAACCGTTGTCCAAGGGTATGCCGTGCTCGACCCTTCTGACGTTGTTCAGAAAAGTTATACTATTAGTGATTGGCTGGGTACGGTTCGGATAACCATCACATCTGGTAATATTAGCTCCACCCGCGATCATTATCCATTTGGGCTACTGATGCCTCAAAGGGTATATGCTAGTGATGTAGAAGGACAAAGATTGCAGTTTACGGGGCATCACTTTGATGGAGAAACGACCTATGGCTATCATGGAGCACGTTATTATAATCGGGAATTGGGCAGGTATATGAGTGTGGATCCTTTGGCTAGCTCTTTCCCGGCCTGGACATCCTATCATTACGTGCATGCCAATCCAATAGGCTTTATTGACCCAACAGGAAAGAAAGCCGAACCGGTCTATGACCTAGAAGGTAATCACTTAGGAAATACTGAAGATAGATTTACAGGAGAAATACTCATTTATTCTGGTAATAGAAAAGTTGAATTTTCAAAGATGAGTCTGAAGGACGCTAAAGCATTAGATGGAATGTCAACACTTAACATAAGAGCAACAAATATTTCAGACAAAGCTTTCTCTAAAATCATGACTGATATTATAGAACACTTTAATGGCACTGAGATTTTTCATAACGTTAATTTTGATTTTGATCAAGTAGGAGGAAAAATACATACAGGAGACTTTGACCCAAGAGATGAATTCTATTATGATGATAATAAGATATATGCAGTAAAGAACCCTGCTCTAATGGACTATACTGTAGAAAATGTACAAACAGCCATCATTGCTCACGAATATTATGGTCACCATGTGGTTCGTAGAGAGGATAAATGGGGAAACCATCGCTATGCTTTTATGTATGAAATGAAGTATATTCATAGGCATAACCTTAGTGTTACATCTAGATTTTATAATCAGACCATCTCTTGGCTTAGAGGTCATATTGAATCTGACTTTGATTTGGATATAACTAAACCTAGTGACAGAGCTAGACTAGAAGCAGAATTCGGAAGATTAAGAAAGACATGGGAAAAATAATTTGGATCATTATAGTTCTTACTATTAGCAGTAAAATTTTTGCTCAATATCCTGATGTAAACAACACTAATGATAGTATATATATTGAATTGAGAGGTTCTGGATCTGGCGAGTTAAACATTTCTTTTTACAAAAGAAAATTAATTCTCAATGCAGTAAAAGTCAATGAAGAAAATTCGTTACGTATGAGACAAGGTGATACAAGTATCACCTATAATGATCTTTTTGAAGAAGTAAATACAACCTTAAAAAACGATAGTCTATATGATGATTTCAGAAACAAAGTCTATTATTGGTTAATCAATGATAATGTAAAGGAGGTTGTTTCGTCTAAAAGTTTCACTGAGCTCAATACTGTATGGATGTGTTTAGAAATTTGGCAAGTAAACTACAGCAACAAAAAAAAATTGATCATAAAAAGGTGTTACTATAGTATCATAGGTGATTCAAAATACAATTGGAAGTTTGATTTTTATAAATTCTATTGGAACCTAAATACTTTAATTGACTCTTTTGATTAGCACAGGCATTGCAATACCATTTCTTACCTAGAAAATGAAAAATTATACTCTGATTTTGACATAATTGAGTCTAACATTTTTAATTACTACGATTTTATTTTTAATGATGTGTTAAAAGAAATTATTTATCAAACGTCTTTTGAAGATCTCTTGTCAAATGGAATTCTATATGAAGACTATTCAGCTTACCTATGAGTTTTATCCTAAAAATTATAATGTCAAAGTAAATTGCATAAACGATCACTTGATAAGGTTCCATATTAGTTATCAAAAAAATCAATGGCGAGTAAGGATCAATGGTTTATGATGAAAGTTCAAATTCCCTAAATGTTTCTAAGTAATAAGTAGAAGTGAATTGTTATCGGGTTTGGGTCTTCAACAAATTCAGGACAGGCTGCAGTCGAGAGCCACTCCATTTTCATTTAAATACCCTTCGGTTTCGCTCAGGGCAGCTAACTTTCTAAGGTTCAATCCCTCTTGCTAGTTGTCTGGGCTGAGCGCAGTCGAGAATCAAAAGCACTACCGCTTAAACCTTTTCAAATAATGACTATCATTCTGGCAAACCGATAATTCTTTCAGTTTATCCCAATTCTCCTCTATCAACGCCCATTTCTTTTGAGCAGACCAACCCTTTAGCTTTCTCTCCCATTCATAAGCTAATTTGTAATCTGAAAATGGCTCAGCATAAACCAAGCGAACTGGTCTTCTTACGTAAGTATAAGGCTCTTCATTAAAACCTGATTGATGTTCATTAAATCTTCTTTCCAGATTATTGGTAACACCAGTGTACAGTGTTTGGTCAGAATATTCCAGAGTGTAAACCCATAAGGACATAAAGTAAAGTTAGGAAAAGCCTTTCGACTAGAACCCGTCCTGAGTTTATCGAAAGGCTCAAGACAGCTAACCATCAAAGGTTATGTCACCCTCGTTAGTTGTCTGTGTCGAGCGTAGTCGAGACCTCTTTATGCCCCTCGACTGCGCTATTAGATTAGCATCAATAAATTTATAAGGTAAACAACTAAACAGAATTCATCTGAGCAACCAGAGGGTAAAGGTGAACTAGTTCGA
>JANQHO010000040.1 GCA_028277105.1 Owenweeksia sp.
AACCTGGTACAAACCGTACCGCCCGAGGGCGTATACCCCCACGCGGTACCGACCCCCGGTACCGATAACGCCCATTTTACCACCACCGGCACCTACAAAGTGGCCAGCACGGAGCCGGAACACGTACTGCTCAGCCAGTACCAGTTTAACAGCCTGAACCAGCCTTTGAATGAAAAAACACCGGATGGTGGTGAAATTCAATTGTGGTATGATAATGCTAAGAGATTGAGAGTAAGTCAGAATGCTCAACAAGCTTTGGATGGTAAATTTGGCTTTGTTCGATTTGATGAAATGGGCCGTCAAGTATTTGCGGGAGAATTTGTTAGTGATGTAGATCCGACAATTGGTGAACTTAATGATATGAGTTTCCCTCCAGACTCTACTTGGGGTGATATTAGAGCTACAGTGTATGATGGTAATAGTCAAACTGCTTTTACAAATAATCTCCGAAATAGAGTGGCTCAAATTTTTGCCTATTATAGGCCTGATCTTTTAACTGAAGGTTTTAGAGCGCAAACGTACACCTACGACGAGCTTGGGAATGTAGAGAAGTTAGAGATTAATATACCTAATTTGGTAGTTAAAACAGTAGAATACCAATATGACCTTATAGGCGGAACTGTTCAGAAAGTGCTTTATCAAAAGAATGAAGAAGATCAGTTTTCTCATGCTTATCGTTATGATGCTCTTAATAGGCTTACCAAGGTAAAGACTAGTATTGATAATGTACTGTGGGAGGAAGACGTACGTTACTTCTATTATCCACATGGTCCAATGGCTAGAGTCGAAATAGGAGAAGATAACGTCCAGGGACTTGACTATTACTATAGCATACACAACTGGATAAAAGGTGTAAACAGTCCGGGTTTATTGGAAACGGAAGATGTTGGTTTAGATGGGGCAAGCTCTGCAACAGTGAACCGCTGGGGCGCACGTGACGCGATAGCCTTCCACCTGGGCTACTACAATGGTGACTATATGCGCATTGTAGGTACGGACAATACTCAGGTGGACCGCGCCTGGACAGATTTTGCCAGTGACGTTAAATCGACCGGATTGTACAATGGTAATATTGCTTGGATGCAAACCGATATAGGAAAGTTTAGCTTGCAGGCGGTAACTTATCAATATGATCAATTGCAACGCATCAAACAAAGTCGTGGCTACACCTTTGGTGGCAGTACTTGGACGAGCACAAATGCTTTTAAGACTGACTATTCCTTTGACAGAAATGGCAATCTAACGAACCTCAAACGCTGGGACCAGAACGGCAGCGCCATGGATAACCTAGACTACAGTTATAATAAATCAAATGACACGCTTCTAAATAATCAATTGGCTAGTGTTATTGACAATGTGGTATATAGTTATCCGCCTCCGCATACTGAAGATATACAGTATTATACTGCTAACAGTTATGAGTATGACGCCATTGGAAATTTAACCAGAGACCCTAAAGAAGAAATTGACACGATTAAATGGAATGTTTTCAGAAATGTAAAAGAAATAGTGAGGACCGGACCAAGTGCTAAAGATGAACTGGAATTCATTTATGATGGCATGGGCAGTCGTGTTTTAAAGATTGTGAGACCAGATTCCGGGGATAACGAATACACTTATTATATACGCGATGCACAAGGAAATATTTTAGCTACCTATAAACAAACAGGAGTTGGAAGTATTACTCCTGATGAACAACATGTGTATGGAACGCAACGAATAGGCACTTTAAATAGAAGTAGTTATGGTGGTACAAGAAATCGTGAGCTTAATAACAAGAGCTACGAGTTGAGTAATCATCTCGGCAATGTACTGTCAGTTGTGGGCGATGGACGTGTAGGAACAGATAGTGGTGCTGATGGTATTGCAGATTACTTTACAGCTTCTGTATCAAGTGCACAAGACTATTATCCATATGGTTTCACAATGCCGGGCAGAAGGTTTAATGCAGGAGATAATACTTTCGGATTCAATGGTATGGAACAGGATGATGAGATAAAGGGCACAGGGAACAGTCAGGATTTTGGGGCACGAAGCTATGACAACAGAACGGGAAGATGGTGGAGTGCTGATCCGTTAGAAAACCAATATCCCGGATCAACTACTTATGGTTTTGCGTTAAACACTCCTATCCAGGCGTTGGACCCTGATGGCAGACTTGTTATTTTTGTAAATGGGTTTATGCTGGATCAATACTTGTGGCAGATAAATCCAGATGAAGAGTATAGAGGAAATGCGGGCCGACCCTATCCCACAAACGAAATGAACCCAAAGGCGCCAACATATTTGGGAAAACCATTTTCTTACTGGGGAGATATTGCGGATGCTGCCACCGATAGGTTTGAGGATGATAATACTTTATTTGTAAGTGGTTCCAATCAAGCTCACTCATCAGCAGCAACCCGTATGGCTGCCGGAAGAATGAGTGGCTTTGAACTTTTGGGTAAAATCGAATCTGGTGAAGTGCAATTAACAGTGGACGAGACCATCAAAATCATTGGTCACTCCCAGGGTGCGGCCCATGCAGCGGGTATGGCGGAGGTGCTAATGAATGCTTACAATGATGGTACTTTAAAGAACAAACCGGAAATTTTGTTATTGTTGGCGCCTCATCAGCCCAAAGATATTAAGGTTCCTGATGGTATCTTCTCCATTCAGTATAGCAGAAAATCTGATATGGTTTCCAGTGTAGGAATTGTTTCAACACAGGCTGTTTCCGGTGGGTCAAGTTTTGGCCGGGTACAGGGAGTAGACGAGTTTATACAAGGTCGGGATTATCTATCAAAAAGTGAAGTAAACAGGCCTTCAGGGCCGATTGGTTTCGGCAATTATGTTCCCAAATCCGGCGGACTCCCCACTTATTATGGAGTTGGAGAAAGGGGAGGACACAATGTTTCTACTTTTCGGGGAACATTTAAAATTCCGGGATCAGAGCCAGGAGGAATATTACCACAGGCCCCTCTGAAATCGAGGTTCGGCACCAGAACCGCTGGTATAGTTAACAAATACATGTCGTACAGTCAAAAAGAGTATTTTTAAGGTATGTATAAATATGGCTTAACTTTTCTGGTCTTTTGTTTGTGTTCATGCGGAACTAAGGTGAAGTTTGATGAACATGATTTATCATGGATTCCCTATGAAACGGGAGATACTTTAGTATTCAAGTCCCTGTCATCTAAATACGACACCATAGTTATAACGGAGAAAAAAATATTCTATTCTGGGTTCAACCCAATTGAAAGGGATGATAAATACCAACCACAATTTGCCCACGTTAGAGCTTTGGTATTTAGTAAATCAAAGGAAAAAGACTATAGGCTTTTCTATATGGAAAAAAGGTACCCTGATAAACCAGCTAACATCAGTATCAGGCTATTTAAAAATTCTTATATCTCTCGGTTAGAATTCGCGAAGTTTGTTAAAAAGTCTGATTCTCCAAATTTTTTGTCCAATAAGGGATCTGAGTTTTACAAGATTTATAAGGATATATTACCAGGAATAGAAGAAGGGCCATCTGACACTTTATATTGGGAGCTAGGAGAAGGCTTAATAGGATATGAAACTGCTGCCGGTGAAAAATGGGTTTTGGTAGAAAAGGGTAGTGTATCAGAATAGAGCAAAGTAAAAAACTGACCAGCCAAATGGCTGGTTTTTTTATGTCTATACGGTAATGTATCAGATTATCTGGTGGCTAAAAAAAGTAGCGTAATGAATTGATAATCAATAGACATAGTTAAATTATACGATAGTATCAGGGGTATACTTAGGTATACCTCTAACTTTTTTAAGCCCGTAAAGCCCAATTTACGGGCTTTGTTATACCCTTATGTATCAGATTATCTGGTGAAATTTTTCATAATATGAAGTGTAAATTTTAAGAAGATTTGTTGAAAAAATCAGGTAAAAAAACCGTGGTTTTTTCGTAATTTTCAGCATACAAAATGAACACTTCAAAAGAGATAACTCGTTGATTGACAAACCCGGTAATGTACCAGATTATCTGGTGGCTAAAAAAGGCGACATAATGATTTGATAATCAATAGACATAGTTAAATTATACGATAATATTAAGGGTATACTTAGGTATACCTCTAACTTTTTAAGCCCGTAAAGTCCAATTTACGGGCTTTGTTATACCCTCATGTATCAGATTATCTGGTGAAATGTAGAAACATGAAATGTAAGTACTGCCAATCTGTGTGTATCAAATCAGGAAAACAGCGAAATGGTACCCAAAAATATCAATGCAAAAGTTGTGGTAAATACCAACAGGCAACCTATCGGTACAAGGCCTGTGCTTCCGGTATTAACACACTGATTGTCAGGTGCATTAAAAACAGTGTAGGCATACGAGGTATCGGGCGGATTGCTGAAATATCAACTACTACAGTGTTAAAACGCATCCAGTCTATTGCTGCTGAAACATTCCCTCCCACACGATTACCTCCATTGCAGATATATGAAGTGGATGAAATGTGGACTTTTATTGGCAGCAAAAGACAGGAATGCTGGATTATGTACGCCATTAACCGGTATACCCGCGAACCGGTGGCTGTACAGGTAGGCCGCAGGAATTCTTTTCACCTTAAAAAACTGATTAACAAAATTTTAAGCAGCCACCCACTAAAGATTTTTACCGATCGGTTGAATATTTATCCAAGCCTTATTCCTGTTAAAATACATCGCAGAAGGCATGGCAGTACTAACCATATCGAGCGCAAGAACCTTACCCTCAGAACCCACCTGAAACGTCTAGGCAGAAGGACCATCTGTTACAGCAAAAGTGCCACCATGCTAACATGTGTACTAAAGATATACCTATGGAAATAATGTAAACGTGTAATATAATATTCCGGCCACAAGACGACAAAACTATAGTGTAAAGAAGCTGTAAAGCTCACCAATCTCAAGCGCTGAGACCAGAACGGTAGTGCTATGGATAATTTAGATTACGGTTATAACAAAACAAGTAGTAAGCTTGATTGTACGTCTTCAGAGTAAAGTGGACTATATGACGATAAAACTAAGGGACAGATTTCATAAGTTTAAAAATTAGTCTGCTTCAAGAAATGTATGAGAAGTTATGATACGCGTTTTCTACTAGTCACATTACCAGCTTTTACAATTAATTACCTATATTTTACCTTTTTTTACAATTAAAAGTATGCCGATACCGCGCAATTGAATAAATTAGAGAGCTTTCATTCAAAAAAAGGATTTATCACTCACTGTTATGAGGTCTCAAAACTTGAAAGGGTTTACCCTCCAGGAATTACTTGTTGTGCTTATTATTATTGGGATACTTACATTATTAGTATTACCGAATTTGATGCCATTAATTAGTAAGACTAATTCAACCGAAGCGCAGCTTCAATTAAAGCATCTTCATACACTTCAAAAATCCTATTTCTATCAGTATTCAAAATACAGCGATGATTTAACTGCTGTAGATTACGCTCAAGATAAACTTATTACGGACGGAGGAAATGCAAAATATCTGATAGAGATCAAGGAGGTATCAGCCTCTGGTTTTCTGGCTACTGCTACTTCTGTTGTAGATTTTGATGGTGACGGTATATATAATCAATGGGAGATTGATCAAGACCAGAACTTAAGAGAGGTTGTAAAAGACTAGCGATGACCCACCTGATTA
>JANQHO010000171.1 GCA_028277105.1 Owenweeksia sp.
AAGTGGAAAAAGCGGGTTTAAAGGTCAATTTTAAAAAGAACCCCGAACCCGTTCCCGAAGAATTGGAAAAGAGATTTGGGGAAGATCCGGTACTGAAAACCGCTTTTGAAGCCTTAACACCGGGACGACAAAGAGGATATATTCTCTATTTTTCAGCACCCAAGCAATCAAAAACACGGGAATCAAGAATTGAGAAAAGCATTGGTAAGATTTTAAATGGAGAAGGATTGAACGATAAATACAGTAGTAGTAGTAGAAAATGATACTATAACCAATAATGTATGAAGAATGCGGCCTGAATGGTCGCACTCCGGAAATAACCAACCACAACACTTTTAAATTAACAAAACCGCCACGTAAGTTCTCTAACATGGCGGCTTATGTATATACAGAGTATATTATTAGCGGTTTGTGACCCGGGCTGTATTGATCTGAAGTTACTCTTCCTTGTTTTTAGCCGAACCCAGGTAAATATTGATAGCCTTTACATAATCCTCAAAAGCTTTAATACCCTTGGCCGTAATACTGCAGGTGGTTATGGGGTAACTTTCACCAAATGATTTTTTGACCTTTATATAACCAGCCTCTTTCAGTTTATTGAGTTGAACTGAAACATTGCCCCGGGTAGCCCCTGTTGTTTCAAGAATGTAATTGAACTCAGCCGAGTCAAGACCAATCAGCAGAGATATTATCTGTAGCCTCAGCTGGGAGTGTAAAAGCGGGTCTAATTCAGGCAGCATATTCATTTTTTTTAGCCCGTAGCATATATCCGGGAACCAGGTAGCTTACTATTATACTTATATCCAGTAAGATGAGTACATCCGTAAAATCATTGATCATTTCACGGCCAAATATACCTATGGCCGATAACAACAGACTCAAAAGCCCGCCTATTATAAGAGGTCTGAATTTTAGTATTCCTCCCGATATAAATGTTCCCATACCGTATAAACCAATTAATAGTAAATAAGTTAGTTTCCACCCGATCACCGGGCCCATATTCAACACTAAAAACAGGAAAATTACAAAGCCTCCCCACAAGTATTTCATACTATTATCCACAAAAGTAGTATGACGGTGATTTTTGTATTCTCTTCTTCCCACTAATACCGCTATAACCGCAGTAATAGCCATGGTTATAGGCCAAAATATCCAATGCAGGTCCCAATCGTATATTTTAATGGCCACAAACTGCAGTACTGAAGCCAGGAGTACTGCCCAACCCCAGATGAGGTAAAAAATACTCCCATTGCTCAAATTGTGTTTGGCCTTGTTGATCATACTGCCAATAATTTCAATACTCTCTTTCTCGGTAAGTCTTTTTTCCATTTTGTTTTGATTTTGATTCTCGGGTTCAAATATAAAACAAGTTTATTATATAAACAAGTTTAACATAAAGCTGTTGGCTTGTGCAACTTTTCATTCAGCAAATAAAAATGCTCAAGCTCCTTCTTCCTCAGCTTTGAACTGCATCTCGTAAAGTTTGGTATAGTAACCTCCCAAGGTGAGCAACTCTTCATGCTTACCCTCCTCTACTACCTGTCCTTTTTCCATAACCAGTATTTTGCTGGCCTTTTTAATAGTAGCCAAACGATGGGCTATCACTATAGAAGTACGGCCTTCTGTGAGTTTGTCGATAGCCTTCTGGATAAGGGTCTCGCTCTGGGTATCTATAGAACTGGTGGCTTCGTCTAAAATCAATACTAATGGGTCAGATACATAAGCCCTTAGAAAGGCCAGTAACTGCCGCTGCCCTACTGAAAGCATATTTCCCCTTTCCCGAACGTTGTAGTCGTACTGGTCAGGCAAACTGTCAATAAACTCGTCTACCCCTATAAAGGCCGCAGCTTCAGCCACCTCTTCTTTACTGATATCCTTTTGCAGGGTGATGTTATTGTAAATGGAATCCGAAAAGAGAAACACGTCCTGCAATACCACTGCCAGGTTTTGCCTGAGAGAAGCCAGCCTGATATTCCTGATATCCTCTCCATCCAGCAGTATTTTTCCGTCCCATATTTCGTAAAAACGGCTCAGTAAATTGATAACTGTTGATTTTCCTGCACCTGTGGCCCCTACTATAGCCAATGTTTCCCCCGGTTCTACCTTAAAGCTAATATCCTTCAGAATAGGTTCATCCTCCTTATAACCAAACTTCACATTCCTGAACTCGATGGTGCCTTTCACCTGGCTGAGTTCTCTGGTACCTGTATCTTCTATCCTGTCTTTTGTATCCAGTATTTTAAATACCCTATCGCTGGCCACCATTCCCATTTGTAAAGTGTTAAAGCGGTCGGCTAACTGCCGCAGCGGCCGGAACAGCATATTGATAAAGATGATGATGGCCGTGATCTCTCCCAGGGTGATCTGCCTCATTTCTTCTGTTACAGAACCCATGGCATCGTGAAACAAGATCTTCAGGGAAACCTTCCCGGCTGCTTCAGCCGCTTCCAACCCACCGTACCAAACCACCAGGCCAATGGAAATGGCGCTCATGATTTCGATAACCGGTAAAAAAATGGAAAAATACCAGATAGAACGGATGTTAGCTTCTTTATGCTTCTGGTTAATGGCCTTGAACTTGTCCATCTCCTCTTTTTCCCGGTTGAAGATCTGAACGATATTCATTCCCGTAAGGTGTTCCTGTACAAAGGCATTGAGGGCGGCTACCTGGGTACGCACATCCTGGAAAGAAGATTTGATCTTGATCTGAAACAAGCGCGTGGCATAATAGAGAACCGGCACTACAGAAAGCGAGATGAGTACCAAACGGTAATCGAAAAAATAGAACATGGCGCCCACCATTACCAGTATTTTGAAAAGATCGCCAAAGATCACCAGTATACCTTCGGCAAATATGTTAGCTATGGTTTCTATGTCAGATACTGCCCGGGTAACCAGGGTACCAATGGGAGTCTGGTCAAAATATTGCAGCTTAAAGGATACGATATGCCGGTACAATTGTATCCGCATATCCCTTATGATATTTTGCCCCAGATAATTAGCTCCATATATAAAGAGGAATTGCACGACCGATTCTACAAAAAGCAAACCTACCAGCAACAAGGTGTAATTGAGCAGGCCGTATAGATCGGGTTTCAGTACAAAGCTGTCAATTGTATACTGTATCAGCAATGGTCTGGCCGTACTCAGGGCGCTCAGTAGAATGGTCAGTAATAATGCTCCGTTAAATATCCAGCGGTAAGGCCTTACATACTTCAATATTTTTTTAAGCAAGCCCAGGTCAAAGGCCTTCCCCGCTACGCTTTTTTCAGACATCAAAAATTTCTTTAGGGTAATCTACCCGGGTTAAATAAAGACCGTGGGCCGGAACCGATTCACCGGATCTTTTGCGGTCTTTGGCATCCAGTAATTCTGTTATTTCGACTATTTTTCTTTTTCCCTGCCCTATTTCCAGCAAAGTACCTACAATAGCCCTCACCATATTGCGCAAAAAACGGTCGGCCTCAACGGTAAAGATCAAAAGATTGTTCTGTTCTTGCCACATGGCTTTTACAATATGGCAAATATTGGTCTTGGTTTGGGTATTCGATTTGGAAAAGCAACTGAAATCTTTCGTTCCCAACAGTATTTCCGAAGCCTGTTGCATTTTTTCTACATCCAGTTCCCCGTAATAAAAATATGCGCGATCTTTTAAAAAGGGATCCTTTTGACGGGTTATCCAATACTGGTATTGCCGCAAAACAGCATCAAAACGAGCGTGAGCCTCAGCTATAACAGGAACTATTTTGCGTATGGCTATATCAGGACCAATAAATTTATTGAGCTTATATTTCAAGTCTGCCATCAACTCTTTTTCAGCATCAAAATGCGCCCACATTTCCCGGGCATGTACCCCGGTGTCGGTACGGCCGGCCCCTACCACATAAATGTCTTCACCGGTAACAGTACTCAAAGCCTCATTGAGCAATTCCTGAACAGAAACAGCATTAGGCTGCACCTGCCAACCGTGAAAGGGAGTGCCCAAATAGGATAAACGGATGAAATAGCGCAATTGCTCGCAGACTTTTATAAACTTGCACAAAGGTACATTAAGACGTTACAACATTGATTAAGATTTCCCTATTATCCGATACACATTCCTATATTGACAATAAAATACTGGAGCTTTGCAGCGGTGCTGACGAGATATGGCATGCCGGTGACATTGGTAGTCTTCATGTTACGGAAGCCCTGCAAACGGTAGCCCCTGTCAGGGCCGTATATGGCAATATAGACGATACCAGGATCAGGGCTGTCTGGCCCTTACATCAGCGCTTTAAAGCCCAAGACGTAGATGTATGGATCACTCATATCGGTGGCTACCCCGGGCGCTATTCTCCTGCTGTAAAACCTGAAATTTACCAGAAACCACCAAAGCTTTTCATCTGTGGCCACAGCCACATTTTAAAAGTGATGAACGATAAAAAGCTGGGGATCTTGCATATGAATCCCGGAGCCATTGGTAAACACGGTTTTCACAAGGTACGCACTATGCTGAGGTTTAAGATCACGGCTGACCGCATCCATGAGCTCGAAGTAGTGGAACTCCCCCGCTAGTTACCTGAAACGGTCTGCCGCCCTTACCATGGCCTCATCGTGCATAATGGCGCGGTTGGCCAAAGTGGTGAGAACTACGTGGATCAATGGCAGGAAACTACCCAGGCCCAGAGATGACTTCTCTGTGTTAAAGCCGCTGAAATACATATAGAGCAACAGGCCAAAAAGAACAAAGTCGATGATAATATTCAAGCGGCCACCCACTACCTGGTGCTGCCGCTTTTTATACCTGAAAATGGTAAAAAGTGATATAGCGGCCGTGATTAGAAAAAGGCTTAAAAATACGGGGTATTGTACGGCCAGTTTTGGTTCTCCTTTAACTGTAAACAGGGGTACAAACCACACAGCCAGGCCCGTACTAAGCGCAGCCACGAAAAGATAAACTGATTGTATTCTCTGGATCATCCGGTTTGAAATTTTTTGCCAAAAATGTGAAAAATAAGCATAGCCTTATGCTGATATTATAATTATTCGTAATATTGCTGCGCATATGCTGGGTATTTCCCATTTACTCAAGCCAGTATCAAAAGCACTACAATTTTTATCCAACCACAATAGATTACTAGTTCTAAAATTTATTTAATCACTTTTTTCTGATGTATGACATCAATGAATTGAAAGGTAAGAAATTACCTGAGTTAAAAGAGATCGCTGAATCTCTGAATGTTCCCAAGTTTAAGTCTCTTAAAAAGCAAGAGCTGATATACGGTATTCTGGACAATCAAGCCATTACCCCACCGGCAGTAGTAGAGAACCAAAAAACTCCTAATGCCACAAATACAGAAGACCAAAAACCCGGCAAGGCTGAAACAGAAAGTAAAAAGAATACACCCGGAAACAGAAGGGCCCGCGTTAGCAGGGATAGCTCAAGCTCAAGCGATAAAAAAGGAAACGATCAGGAAAACAAGGGCAAGGGGCAACACCACCCTGACCGTAAGAGAACGGATAACCGCGAACAAAAAAGGGACAATAAAGACGATAATAGCCATCGCCCACAGAACAATGGCAACGGCAATCGCCAGCAAAGTCAAAAAAACCGGGAATATGAATTTGACGGTATCATTGTAAGTGAAGGCGTTTTGGAAATTATGCCGGACGGCTATGGTTTTCTACGCTCTTCCGATTACAATTACCTCAACTCACCGGACGATATTTACCTGTCGCAATCCCAGATAAAGCTATTTGGCTTAAAAACCGGTGATGCGGTAAGGGGACAGATACGCCCTCCCAAGGAAGGAGAAAAGTATTTTCCTCTGGTAAAGGTGGAAAAGATCAACGGCCGTGAGCCTGATTTTGTACGCGACCGCGTGGCCTTTGAGCACCTTACCCCTCTTTTTCCCTACGAAAAATTTGATATCACTTCTAAAAAAGGTACACTCAGCACCCGCATTATCGACCTTTTTTCACCCATAGGTAAAGGGCAAAGAGGGTTGATCGTTGCCCAGCCCAAAACGGGGAAAACAACCTTGCTGAAGGAAGTGGCCAACGCTATAGCAGCTAACCACCCCGAGGCTTATATGATCATTCTTCTGGTAGACGAACGCCCGGAAGAAGTAACCGACATGGCCCGTAGTGTTAATGCCGAGGTCGTGGCCTCTACCTTTGACGAGCCGGCTGAACGCCACGTGAAAGTGGCCAATATTGTGCTGGAAAAAGCCAAACGCATGACAGAATGCGGCCACGATGTGGTGATCTTGCTCGACTCCATCACCCGACTGGCTAGAGCTTATAATACGGTTTCTCCTGCTTCGGGTAAAGTTTTATCAGGTGGGGTGGATGCCAACGCCTTGCACAAGCCCAAGCGCTTTTTCGGGGCTGCCCGTAAAATTGAAGACGGTGGTTCTCTGACCATCCTGGCTACAGCTCTGATCGATACCGGCTCTAAAATGGATGAAGTGATCTTTGAAGAGTTCAAAGGAACCGGTAATATGGAGATGCAGCTCGACCGCAAGATCGCCAACCGCAGGATATGGCCTGCTATTGACCTGATGGCTTCCGGTACCCGTAAAGAAGATCTTTTGCTCGATAAGGACACTTTACAACGCATGTGGATACTGCGCAGACATTTGGCTGACATGAATTCTGTTGAAGCAATGGAGTTCCTGCACGACCGTATGAGCCGTACTATGGATAATGCAGAATTCCTGGTAAGTATGAACGGGTAGTGCTCCTACCTTTACCCTAGGAGAAGGATGAAGGGTAAGATCAGGTCATATCGGAGCAAACAGAAGGCCGTTGATCACGCTTTGTTCCTCAACTTCCAGCATCGTCACAAGGAGGATCGCTTTGGGGTTATCAAGGACACGGAAGGTGACTTCCAGATTGTCCCTGCAAACCATCCAGCAATCCAGAAAAGGGCATACCTGCATTTGCCCAATTCGTATGCCTTCATGGACTATCCTCACCTGTGTGAAATTGCCCAGGATGGTGATCCCCTTTCTTTCTGGGAAGCGATCAGAGGTATGGTCTCCACCCTCGATGGTGATGTGTTGCGCTATCTTCTTCACATGAAGATTCCTCTGGAGAAGTTCATTCGGTATGAGCTGGCTTCACGGGGTTACGATGATGCCTACAACTGGGTGGGCTATGAGAATGCTACCTTATTGTGGCTTATTGAATAAGTATAATTGAATACAAAAACGCTGACGGTATGGTCAGCGTTTTTTCTTAGCACTGGTCTTTGTTTTATTAGTAAGTAAGACCGAGTTCTGTTTAGAGTTAGCCATAGCTTGATTCTGCACGAGAATATATTTCTTTTCGGTTCCAAGCTCCCTTTTTAAATCTTGAGAACTAACGGGATTTCGAGACCAATGTACCTTTACACTGGCGGGTTGGTTCTTTTGGCTAACCCCACTAAATATTCCATTCATGGCGGGTACTCTTCCTCTCCTATTAAAAGGAAGCTTTAGCGCGAAAAAACTCATCCCAGGGTGGTTCTTGGCTTTCAAATACCCAAAGACACTATTCTCAACGACCTTCACTTTTCCTTGGTATATATAATTGGCAGCAGTCTGCTCTTCTATCTTCACCAACAATGCGCCTAATAGGTTCAGGCTAATTGTTATTTTCTGTTCAAATACTGATTTTCCATCTTTAGAAAAGTAAAAACCTCTCCAATCACCAAGTAGATAAACATATTTTCTTCTCCAAAGCCATTGGCTGATGTATTTTATCATTGCTATGATTATAGCAACTATGATACTGCCGACAACACTCGTTGTGACGGGGTGATTCCAGAAGTCCATTATTACGGTATTTTCATATATTCATTGAATAACTCAATGAATATATGAAAACCATAGGCTTTGGAAACTGCAATTGAAGGTATTAATACTAGCGAAGGAAGCAAGATTGCGTGTTAATCCGTTGACACTTCTAACACGCATCTTGTTGGTGAGTCTCCCCGAACCCCATCAGTGAAACTACTATCGTCAACATACTTCTACTGCTTTATCCAATTAATTAGCCTACCTTTGCCGCTCTTTCCTTAGCGGGATAGTTGTCAAACACCCTTCCCTTCGCATAGATTTAGCTAAGTATTGAACTAATTAGCTGGATTTATTTTAAAAAAATGCCTTTTACATATTTATATTTTTAGCCTTACTGCGTCAGGCAGTTGGTCAATTCTCAGGGCTGGTAACCGTCAACCGCCTAAATTTTGTTTTCCCGGAAATCTTACTTTGTTTCCCGGAGGCTTGTAACAAGCCTTTTTGTTGCAGAAGCACAGGCACCTGTTTCTTTAATTAAGGTGCTCCATTTTCAAAAATTTAATGAATACAACAATTAATAAAAGACCTACTGTAAAAGCCGGTCAGAAAAATCATAAACAACAGAGACCCTCCAAGGGTAAGAAAAGTACGATAGATATTAACCAGCTTACCCAAAAAGCTACTGTACAGCCAGTAAGTACACCTTATGAAGCTAAAAGAAGCTTCGGGCAAATGCCTTTAAATCCACGTTTATTACAAGCAATAGCTAAAAAAGGATTTAGCAAGCCTACCGAAATACAGGACAAAACCCTGGAACATTTGCTGGCAGGCCGTGACCTGATGGGTGTAGCCCAAACCGGAACAGGAAAAACCGGGGCTTTCCTTATTCCTCTTATTAACCGTCTTTTGTCGGGAAAAGAAAATTTCAGGGTTTTGGTACTGGCTCCAACACGGGAGTTAGCCGTACAGATAGACGAAGAGTTCAAGAGCCTTACAGCTGGGTTTAAGCTCTACAGCCAATGCTTTATCGGAGGGACTAATATTAACCGTGACCTACAAAAACTTGGAAGGAAAAGCCACTTTGTAATTGGCACCCCCGGAAGGCTTTTGGACTTATACCAACGTAGAGCGCTTAAGTTTATCGACTTTGGTATTTTAATACTGGACGAGTTTGATCGTATGCTGGACATGGGCTTTAACAAAGACGTACACCGTATTACCGCTGCTATGCAAAACCGCAGGCAAACGCTCCTTTTCTCTGCTACCGTTGATCTTAAACAACAGGAGTTTATTGATAAGCTATTAAAAAACCCGGTCGAAATAAAGGTGAGTAACGGTGAAGCTACCGGAAAACACATTGAGCAGGAGATTATAAGAGTAACTGAGGGCGAGAATAAATTCAGGATGTTGACCGAACTGATACAACAGCCTGGATTTAATAAGGTATTGGTATTTGCCGAAACCAAACGCTGGGTTAGTAAAGTAAATAAAAAACTTATCCAGTCAGGTATTGCATCAGATGAAATACACGGTAACAAATCGCAGAATTACCGTCAAACTGCCTTGAAGAAATTCAGCAGTGGTAGGGTACAGGTGCTGGTAGCTACCGATGTTGCTGCCCGTGGCCTTGATGTACCGGACGTAACCCACGTGATCAACTATCAATTACCGGCTACAATGGACAGTTATATCCACCGTATTGGACGCACAGGGAGAGCTGGCAAAAATGGCAAAGCCTATACTTTTATTAATTAATAACTTAAAATCTAGAAATATTTATGGGAAGATCCCAAGAAACATTTGGTAAAAAAGAAAGGGAAAAGAAAAAACAACAAAAGAAGGATGCCAAAGCCAAGCGCAAGGCTGAAAGGCAGGCCAACAGTGATAGTACAGGGGACAACATCACTTACGTGGATAAGTTTGGCAACTTCTCTGACACCCCTCCTCCTCCTGCCAAAAAAGTAAAGGCTAAAGATATAGTGTTGGGTATTCCTAAAAAGGAAGACCGTATTGAAGAGGAAGATACTGATATTGAACGCAAAGGGGTGGTTAGCTTTTTTAATGAAGCAAAAGGCTACGGTTTTATTAAAGATAAGGTCAGCCAGGAGAGCATATTTGTGCATGCCAACAATACCACAGAGCCTATTGTGGAACAAAACCTAGTGACTTTTGAAATAGAAAAAGGGCCCAAGGGGCCTACTGCTATTAAAGTGAAGGTAATACGGTAGCGTTTTAACATGTTTTAAAGTTAATCTTTTGGCCGCAGGCCTGTATGCCTACGAGCAACTACATCTTGCCGATACATTGAATAAAGTTATAGGGTAGTAGTTGGTATAGTTTATTGGCTTTGTGTTCAGGAATAATGGTTA
>JANQHO010000046.1 GCA_028277105.1 Owenweeksia sp.
CAACCCTTAAGCCTTTAGGCCATGCCATTTCTTCTTCATCAGGACCTACAAGGATGCGGTAAAGCCCGTTTTCACTGGTGAAATTATCAATGGCTACAATTTTGCCGCCAAAGGTACCCGTGGATATTCCCGGCCAACCGGAAAAGATAATAGCTGGCCAACCGTCAAATTGAATACGTATCTCCTCGCCTTTGTGAAGCAGGGGCAAGTCGAGGGGTTTAACATACATTTCTATAGCTAGCTGATACTCGGCAGGCATAATGGTTATTATATGCTCTCCTTCTTTTATGGTTTCACCAATTCCGCTCAAAACTGCTTTGGTAATGTAACCGTCCTGAGGGGCAGTAATATGGTAGTACCCCCTGCGGATGCTGTAGTTACTGTACTGATTTTTCAGTTTGGTAACCTGGGCTTCGGCATCATACTTGGCAGAGAGTGAGGCGTACTTTTCGCTTTCAGCTTTAGCTATTTTATCACGGAAATCGGATCGGATGGAATTTATTTCTACCCTGGCGTTGATGACATCGTTCCTGCTGGAGAGAAGCTTGCTTTCCTGTGAAATGGTTTTGGCCTGGGTTTCCTGTAGCTTTAGCTTGCGGTTTTCCAGATCAGTTTTGGATATTAGGTCTTGTTTGTATAAGCTTTCAAAGCGTTCAAATTGTGCTTCGGCTATGCTCTGGTTGGTACGGGCAGCAAACAGGTCAATACTGTCAGCCGTAACTTTGAGTTTGGCTTGCTGAAGTTTGTTTTGCGCCTGTTCCTGTTTGAGCTTCAGGTTTTCATTAAGCGCATCGATCTGATTGTCGAGTGCCTTTACTTTTTCCATGTAAGAATCAACAGAAGATTCTTTGGCGAGGATCTGCTCCTGGGTACGATCCAGCAGTTTGGGATCGAAGTACTCGTCTTTGATCTCAGAGATGAAAATAATGGTATCCCCTTTATTGACAAAGTCACCTTCCTGTACATACCATTTTTCTATCCTGCCCGAAATAAGGGAAGGTATGGCCTGGGGCCTTTGTTCAGGCTGTAAAGAAGTCACATAGCCCTTAGCCCTTATATTCTGGGTCCAGGGCAAGAATAAAATTACCAGTATAGTTACCCCTAATGCAGTAAAGAGTATTTGTCGCTTTTTACTCCTTTTTTCTGATTTGAAGGAGCTGAGCGACTGGAAATCATCCTTTGATATCTGGTCGTTTATCCGATGGTTTGAGATGTTCAACATTACAGCAAGTCCTTTATTTCGTTAAACTTCCCGGTTTTAACAATATGGCCCCGGTCCAGTACGATAATCCTATCCATTTTTTGTAAGATATCAGAGTCATTGGTCGCGGCAATTACCGTTTGTCCGCAGGTGATACATATATAATCAAACCATTGATCTACAATGCTTTTATCCACTTCCTGCCAGTTGTCTTCGATTAACAATAAACCGTGCTTACCCGCAAGGCTGCGCGCCATTAATATGCGGCTGCGTATACTATTGGCCAGCCCAAGACCGGAAGAGGGCAGGGGGGTATAAAGGCCTTCGGGCAGGTCTTCCACAAATTCTTCCAGTCCGCAAATGCTTATCAGTTCTTTAACCTGATCCATATCCACACCACCGCGGTTTATAGTGATATTCTCCAGTAAGCTGGCTTCAAAAATTTCCTCTTCTTTCATATTATCCCCAATGCTACTACGCAAGCTCTCCAGGTCTAAATGGTGAAAGGGTATATCATTGAACATGAGAGAACCTTCAAAATGGTCGAATAAACCTGCTATCAGGTGGAGGGTAGCTGATTTACCTGATCCCATTGGTCCTGCCACCCCTATTTTTTCACCAGGAGCTATATTCAGGTTAATGTCATCCAGTATTATTTTTTTATTGTCCTGAGGAGAATACAGTTTTACATTTTTAGCTTTTACAGCCAGGCTGGAAATATTCTGCTTGATCTTTTCCCTTCCTTCAATGTCTTCCAGGGCCAGGTCAGTAATACTCCCTACCTTCTCCAAACCTGTTAAAACATCATAAATGGTTTCCATGCTCAAAATGAGCTTTTCCACAGAAGAAGTAATCAGAAGGATAATGATCTCTGCTGCTACAAACTGTCCTATATTCATTTCCTGTTGGAATACCAGCACCCCTCCCAGTATCAGGAGGCTTCCTGCGATAATGACCTTTAAGCCTATCAAAATGATGTATTGACGAACTAAAACAGAGAAGTGTGTTTTGCGCGCATCGAGATAATCCATACTCAATTTGTCGGTACGGTTCATCGGCAGTTTAGTAGTACCTGCCATTTTGAAGGTAGACAGGTTACGGGCTACTTCTTCTAACCAGCCAACCAGTTTGTATTTGTATTTACTCTCCTGCAGACTGGTGCTTAAACCTCGTTTTCCGGTTAAAACAAAGAAAATCACCAGTAAAATAATCAACAGTATGCCAAAAGCAATAAAGAAGGGGTGATACAGGGAAAGTAGCAGCAGGCCAAAAAAGATTTGCAGGGCTGCCAGGGAAAAATCAAACAGAATTTTAGATAAGCCTTTTTGTACCGTCATTATATCAAAAAAGCGGTTTACCAGTTCAGGCGGGTAACTGCTTTTAAGGGCGCTCAATTTCAAGCGGGGAATTCTGAAAGCAAATTCCATAGAAGCATTGGCAAATATTTTTTGCTGAATAGTTTCCGAGAGCGACAACTGGAATATCTGAAAAACTCCAGCCAATGAAAGGCCTACCAATACTAAAACAACAAGTACAACCCATGAGGTTGAAGTAGTGCCACTCTGGATAAGGTTGATGATCGCTTGAATACCCAAGGGAATAGAAAGATTGAGCAATCCGTTGAAGAGGGCGTAAATATAAATATTGGTTACCAGGGCTTTCTCTGTGGCTAGCAAACGAAAAAGCCTTTGTAAAGGGGTTATTTTATTTTCTTTTTTCATTTTTTAATAAGCTAAAAGCCATTTGCGTAAAAAACTTGGTTTCATTGTTATTGTTTTTACCACAGTCGGTTAAAGAGGGAAGGTGTACACTAAAATATTTCTGTAGGTGAGAGCCCTCTATAATAGTGCTCACCAGGGTATGGGGGTGAGGGAATTTGGGTTCGATCTCCAACACCATTTCACTTATTCTATGGCATAACCTCTTATATGCTCTGAAATACCCTAATTTATTTTCTTCATCTATCTCTTTGGTTAAAAAAGCTTTGGTGGATTCTGAAATAACAATTTGATGTAAAAGACTTTCGTTGATATGAAAAAAATTTGAGTCTTGATTTACCTCTTCCGTAATGACCTTTATGGCGCTCTTGAGCCTTTTTTGCGCTCCGCGAAGGTTAGCTGTGCTGAATACCAGTTTGTATTCTAGCCAACTCCAATACCAGTTTATGAGATAGACCAACAGTTTGTGTTTGTTTTCAAAATAACGATAAATAGTGCTTTCTGGTGAACCTATCTTATTGCCGAGTTTTCTGAAAGTAAAAGCTTCAAAACCCAGTTCATGTATCATTTCTATACTATACTGAATAATCCTTTTACCCAACTCAGTAGAGTCTGGGTCTTTCAAATAGAGCTCTTCGGGTATTTGTATTCTTATGTTTCCCGGTAAATTATGCATCACTCACTTTTTCGGCATTGTTGATCGCAAATATAATAGTATTACTATTAATTCTGAATTTATTTATATATAGCCAAAATTTATCGGGCTATTGAGGAAGTAAAGAAAGATTGCCTGCTTTATACTTTTGGTTTGGAGTGATTGATGATCCATTTACGGATAGCGAAGCTTATGAGAATAGTGCCAATAAGTGTAGGGCTTAACCAGGTAATGACCGGAGGAAGAAAATAGATGTTGACAACCAGAAAAGCGGTTATAGCGGAAATATAGGCTCCCCCAATGCGGCCGCCATGGCGGGGTATATTGGTATTCATATCATTAGTTTTGCGAAAATCTAACAGGGAAAAAACCAATTGGATAGAACCAAATACCAGGCTTATAATAGGTGTGCCATCACCGGAAAATGAACGGTAAAAGAGAAAAAAAGCAGCTGTGAGACCTAAAAAACCTGTTATGCGAACCCATTTCATTCTTCTGGCCTGCATGGTGCGCCAGGCCCAAATCCAGCCTGAAAAAGTGAGATAAAAGGAAAATAAACCAATGGAAAACAAAAAGGGGTTGGGTTTAATGAGGCTCATAATAATGGCACTGATAGCAGTGATCATCATACTGTAAACAAATACTTTACCTGTAATGATGTGTACAACAGATCCTTTGCGGCTTATGGCAGCAAAACCACCTGACAATAATGTAATACTACCACCACTTATATGTGAGATCAGAAGAATAGAATAAGTCATAATGCGGCTGCTTTTTTATGAGCTTTAAACCGTGCAGGGTAAATTACCAATTGAATAAAATTAAACTCCAGTTGAGGGGCGCTTATCCTTTTGCTGTTATGTAGAATATTTACTGCGGGAATGTAACGTAGGTTGGTACGGAGAATAAACCATTCCACATCTGTAGGCCGTATATCCCAGCCAAAAACAAACCCGTAACTGCCTGCCCACAAATGCTTATAAACCAGTTGCTGATCGAGTTGCCGGTCTGTAGCGGTAAAGTCATAATTGACTATACCGCCTGAAATCCCCATAAAAGGTACAAAGCCATGGTAATCAAATAAAAATTTGAAAATTTCTGCAGAAATATGATGTTGTCGATGTTTTAATTCCAACTCATAAGCCTTTTGTCTGAAGTTAACAGGCCGGTACGAAAGGCGCAGTGACATATCAGGCTTGGCCATATAATATCCCAAGGCTATATCTGCATTGATAGCAAGGCCTATTCCAGGCGGTAAATAGCTAAAGTTTTCCGCATACGGGACGTTGGCCAATCCCATGCTGGATGACGGCCCGGCTGCTATGGAAAAGGCGTTTAAATTTCCTTCTTGCTTTATAATAGATCGAGTTTTATCAAAAAACTTTTGTGAACCCGGGCTGATATTTCCCGCTGTAAAATCAAAGTGTTTTTTCAGGCTAATATCAACCCCCAGATCATTTAACTGAATATTGGCAACATCCTGTCGTGATAGGTAATAGTTTATTTTTTGCCAGGGCAGATAATGAACACCTAATTCTATTGTCCAAGACCGGCCCAAAACCATGCTCATACCTCCTTCAAAACCCAGATTACTGCGAATGTTAAGAGGGCTACCTTCTTCTATTCCTGAATGGTAACGGTAATTGGTGACTAACCATTGTAAACCGAAGTAGGGCAATACTTTTTTGGAACTGACCCCCCAGGGCAAGTAACGGGCTCCTGTAATTATTCCTTCTGAATAATCCCAGCTTTCAGAATTTTCAAGTGGGCTGTTTATCAGTGGAAAGGAAACGTAAA
>JANQHO010000052.1 GCA_028277105.1 Owenweeksia sp.
GCTAAAGTTACTTTTCGGATTGCTTGAATTTCGCATCGGTTAATACCATAGGCATTTGTTAGGGGGTTGGTTAAGTAAGGTGCGTTTGTATTGGTATAATGGTTATGCCGATATGCGCAAAGGTTTTAATGGGTTGAGTGGTATGGTCACCAATCAACTATCCTCAGACCCCTTAAGTGGGGATGTGTTTATTTTTGTGAATAGGCGCAGGACCTTGCTCAAGCTGTTGGTCTTTGAGCGGGGCGGTTTTGTGATCTACTACAAACGGTTGGAGCAGGGCACCTTTGAGTTCCCCGCGTGTGATGCCGCCTTACGATCCCTGGAAGTCTCCCGGGAAGACCTTCTGCTGATCCTGGAAGGTATAGACCTGAAAAGCGTACACAAACGCAAGCGGTATACCCCTGTTAAGCCGGGGTAAACACCAAGAAAAACGGGCTGAAGTTATCCCCCAAAAACAGTGGATTACTCAAGTTTTAAACCGGTCTTTGCCTTGGCACTTTCGGCTATCTTTAACCTATGAAAACCCAGGGTTTAAGCCGTGCCGAGTTGGTCAATACCATTAACCGCCAGGAACAACAAATCGCCTGGATGGCCCATCAGATCGCCCAAATGAAGCGGCTGATGCATGGTTCCAAACGCGAACGTTTTATTCCGGCCCCCAATCAAATGAGCCTGCCCTTTGAAGTAGGGCAGCAACAGGAAAGCCCTGCTGAAAAAGAGCAGATCAGCTATAAGCGGGAAAAGAAGAAAAAGGCAGAAAACCATCCCGGGCGTCATGCCCTGCCGGTAGAAGAAATCGTGATAGAACCTACTGACAAACCCCAGGGGGCTGTTAAGATAGGTGAACTCATTACCGATGAGTTGGAATACAAACCGGCCGAGCTTTTTGTGAAACGCTATATCCGCCCCAAGTACAGCATCGGTCAACAAGCAGGTATCGTCATAGCCGACCTGCCCACCCGTCCTATCGAAAAAGCCATAGCCGGCCCGGGGCTGTTGGCCCAAATACTGGTCGATAAATTTGTAGACCACCTGCCCATCTACCGGCAAATCCAACGCTGGAAAAGATGGGAAGTCAAGTTATCGGCCTCCACTATCAACTCCTGGCAGGAAAAAACCTGTGAACTACTCAGTCCTTTATACGATTGTTTAAAGCAACAGGTATTGGGCGAAGGTTACCTGCAGGTAGATGAAACCCCCATTCGGGTGCTAGACAAAAACAAGAAAGGCAACACTTCGGCTAAGCTCAGTAGAGCAACCCACCAGGGCTACTATTGGGTATATCATAGCCCCATGCGAAAAGCGGTGTTTTTTGATTATCGAAAAGCAAGAAGTAGAGAAGGCCCTAAGGCATTGCTTGAACACTTTAGCGGCTATCTACAAACCGATGGCTATAAAGCCTACGATTGGTTTGCTACTCAAAAAGACATCACCCTGCTCTCCTGTATGGCCCATACCCGTAGATATTTTGAGCAGGCCTTAGATAACGATAAGCCCAAAGCCGAATATGTGTTGACCCATATCCAAAAACTCTACGCCATAGAGCGAAAGGCCAGGGAAGAAAACCTGAGTATGGAACAAAGGCATGCCCTAAGGTTGGATGAAGCTTTACCCATATTGAATGAGTTGGGAAAATACATCGCCCAACACAACAAACACTTATTGCCCAAAAGTGCTATTGGTAAAGCTTTTAACTATGCTATAGAACGCTGGGACAACCTATTGAACTATCTACATGACGGCAGTTTGGAAATAGACAATAATCTGGTGGAAAATGCCATACGGCCTAACGCACTCGGGAGAAAAAACTACTTGTTTGCTGGTTCACATCATGGCGCCCACAGGGCGGCTATGTTCTACTCCTTTTTCGGTACCTGTAAAGCCCACGGCATCAACCCATACCTTTGGCTCAAATCCGTACTCACCATCATACCCGACCATAAAGCCAATAAACTATACCAACTCCTGCCCTATAACTTTAATCCATTTATAGCCAATACGTAGTTGCCCGTAGGGATACGTACATACCATCAAAGAGCGCCTATTAATTGCTTTTAAGAGGAACGAAATGTGTTTTGAACGGGCTGTTATTATTCTCGAAAAGCCCTTGTCACATTCTTAAAAGCCCTAACAGTTTCAGCAAAGCCATTCAAAAAGTACTTGGAGAGAATGAGGCCACCGAGTACCAAGCCACAGATCAATACAGTTTTAGCAATACGTTCTTGTTTTTCTTGAATGGTATAGTGTTCTTTCAAGTGCTTTTCTCTGAGCTTTCCCTTCATCTCTTTGTAGAGTTTTGCTGGATTCTTACCCCCTTTATGTTTGTTAGGATACATGGCTTAGCTCTTTTGACATCATCTACAAAATCGCAGAATCGCCCTAATGTCTTCTGCTAAGAAGTTCGAAATTGGGAGGCTTGGGCCCGCAAAAACTAGATGATCCCGGCCAGGAATGGCCGGGATTTTTTGTTTTGGTAAGCTGTACGGGTATAAGTGGAAGCTACTACAAAAGCAAGCGAGTGCAGCGAGCGGGATCATAAAGTAACCCCTCTTACAGCTAATAATTAAACCAGCCTGCGTTACTGCTTTTTTATTTGCGAGTAAGCTCCCCTCTTAAAGGAGTTTCAAAGAGAAGCTTAAAGTTTTTATAATCAGCTTCCCTTTCCAGTAAGTACATCATTTTAACCAGGGCTGCTTCAAAGGTCATGTCATAGGAACTGATAATGCCTGCATCAGCCAGGGCCTTACTGGCTTCGTATTTACCCAGGTTAACGGCTCCCCCGTCACATTGGGAAACGTTGACCACTTTAACATTTCTATCCATACAGCCTGTTACGGCATCGATCAGCCATTTATCAGTAGGGGCATTACCGCTGCCAAAGGTGCGCAATAGCAGGCCTTTCATTTCGGGGTTGTTGAGTACCGATTGCACAAAATGAGGTTGAATGCCGGGAAACATGGTGAGTACCGCTACATCGGTACAGAGTTCAGGGGAACACCGGAAAGGCTCACCTGGGGGGGTGAGAATGGCCGCTTCATTGAACTTTATGTTTACTCCGGCCTGGGCGAGTAAGGGATAATTGAAGGAATAAAAAGCTTCAAAATCTTCAGTGCTCGTTTTATGAGTGCGATTTCCACGGTAAAGGTTGTATTCAAAATAAACGCAAACCTCAGGTACCATGGCCAATTGATCTGATCGTTTGGCAGTAGCTATTTCGATCGTGGTTATCAGGTTTTCGCGGGCATCACTGCGGGGAATGCCGATTGGGAGCTGGGCACCGGTTAAGATGACGGGCTTGGAGAGGTTTTGCAGCATGAAGCTCAAAGCAGAGGCGGTATAAGCCATGGTATCGGAACCGTGGAGAATAACAAAACCGTGATAATTGTGGTAATCCTGTTCAATTCTGCGGGCCAATTTAGTCCAATGCTCAGGTTTAATATTACTGCTGTCTATCGGTGCGTCCAGGCTATCGGTGTCGATAGTGCAATCGATTAACTTCAACTCAGGGATTTGTTCCAGCAGGAAATCAAAATCAAAGGGCGCAAGGGTTCCTGTTTTTTCATCCGCCTTCATGCCAATAGTACCGCCAGTGTATAGCATCAATATTTTATTGGAGCTTTTCATTTCTCAAAAACCTGTTTAGCGTTGTAGGTGGTTATCTTATCTATCTCTTCCAGGCTTATTTTTTTAATGGTACTCAGCTTCTCAGCCACCAGCTTCAAGTAAGAAGGCTCATTGCGTTTGCCGCGATAAGGAGCCGGTGCCAGGTAGGGGGCATCGGTTTCCAGTACAAGATGCTGCAGATCAATGTTCTTTATCACTTTGTCCAAACCGGCATTCTTAAAGGTAAGCACTCCACCTATACCCAGCTTCATATTCAATGAAATAGCGCGGTGGGCTTGCTCTTCGTTACCGGTAAAACAATGAAAGATACCCCATAGCCTGTCATCGGTGTGATTTTCCAGTATGTTGAATATTGGGTCAAAAGCTTCCCGGCAATGGATCACTACGGGTAATTGCAATTCTTTAGCTTTTTCAATTTGCAGGGCAAAAGCTTCCTCTTGTTCCAACTGAAAAGTTTTATCCCAGTATAGGTCAAGGCCAATTTCACCTACCGCATAGTAGGTACCTTCTTCCAATTCTCTGAAGATAAGCGCCAGTTGGTTTTGATAATCTTCTTTAACCGATCCAGGGTGCAGGCCCATCATAGGTTTGCAGCGAGAATATTTTTCAGCCGTACTTTTCAATAAGGGAATACTATCAGCATCAATATTGGGAAGGTAGATCTCTTCTATCCCGGCCTGAGTAGCCCTTTCCAGAATTTGATCAAGATCGTCTTTAAAATCAGGTAAATAGATATGGCTGTGGGTATCGATCATAGAATGCGAAAATAAAAAGGCTACCCGAAAGGATAGCCTTTTGAAATAATCTTAATTTATAGATTCACTTATAACTCTAATGCTCTCTCAATTACATTATCGCCTCCCATGAGGTGTTCTACCGGGTTTTCCAGGGCTTCTTTGATCTTGACCAAGGTTCCCACAGATTCACGCCCGTCAATTACCCTGTGATCATAGGAAAGTGCCACATACATAATAGGCCTTACATCAATTTTTCCGTCAATAGCTACCGGGCGCTCTACTATATTGTGCATACCCAGAATAGCACTTTGCGGAGGGTTGAGAATAGGAGTGGAAAGCATAGAGCCAAATACACCGCCATTGGTAATGGTGAAAGTACCGCCAGTCATCTCATCGATGGTAATTTCGGCATCGCGTACCCGGGTGGCCAGGCGTTTGATCTCTTTTTCGATACCGGCAAAGCTCATATTCTCAGCATTGCGTACCACCGGAACCATTAGCCCTTTAGGGCCGCTAACGGCAATACTGATATCATAGTAGTTGAAAGTTACCAGTTCATCACCGTCTATCATGGAGTTAACCTGGGGAAACTCCTTTAGGCCGTGGATAACCGCTTTGGTAAAAAACGACATAAAACCAAGACTTACCCCGTGCTTTTCTTTAAAAGTCTCTTTGTATTTGCTTCGCAGTTCAAAAATGGCGCTCATATCCACTTCGTTGAAAGTAGTGAGCATGGCAGTTTCATTTTTAACAGAAACGAGGCGTTGGGCCAGTTTTCTGCGCAGCGAAGACATGCGTTTGCGTTCTGAATCGCGGGAGCCACTTCCGGGTGAACCCATGGAAACCTCAGCTTTAACAGCATCTTCTTTGGTGATACGGCCATCTTTACCGCTGCCTTTTACGTTTTTGGGATCAATTCCCTTTTCGTCCAGTATTTTACGGGCAGCGGGAGAAGGTGTACCACTGGCGTAGGTCTTTTTACCTTCGTCTTTTTCAGCCTGAGGTTCTTTTTTTGTTTCTTCCTTCTGTTCTTTTGGAGCGCTTTCAGAAGAAGCCTTGTCTTCTTTTTCACCGCTACCCTCAGGAGCTGCTGCATCGGTATCGATAGTACCTATTACCTGACCTACCTCTACAGCTTCGCCATCGCCAACAGTAATGGAAACAACACCTGCTTCTTCGGCCGGCAGGGCAAGGGTAGCTTTGTCTGAATCGAGCTCAACGATTTCCTGGTCTTTTTCCACGTAGTCTCCATCAGAAACAAGCCAGCCTGCTATTTCTACCTCTGATACTGATTCTCCGGGAGATGGGACTTTAATTTCTACGCTCATGTTTGTGTTTTATGCGTTAAAGATGTCTTGGATTAGTTTTTCCTGTCGTGATGCAGCCATTTTTGAGGAGCCTGCTGCCGGGCTGGCGCTGGAAGGCGGGGAGATCAGCTCATCTACTCTAAGGGGAAAGTTCATCATAATATAATAAGCTGCCCCCATATTTTTGGGCTCTTCCTGCGCCCAGATGATTTTTTCAGCGTTGGGATAGGAATCTACCAGGCTCTTAATCTGCTCTTCCGCCAAAGGGTATAATTGCTCTAACCGGATGAAGGCAAACTCACCGTTAAACTGATCATCCCTTTTTTTATCGATGTCGTAATAGAGTTTTCCGCTGAGGAAAACCAGCTTTTTCACTTTCTTTTTGTCTTCAATACGAGGATCATCCATTAATTCCATGAACTTGCCTTGGGCGAGATCTTCGAGAGATGATTGGACCTTTGGATGCCGCAGCAGACTTTTAGGGGTCATAATGACCAGGGGTTTTCTGAAGTCTCTCAGCATTTGTCTTCTGAGAAGATGAAAGAAATTGGCCGGAGTAGTGGCATTGGCTACCTGTATATTGTACTGGGCGCATTGTTGCAACCATCTTTCCAGGCGAGCGCTGGAGTGTTCGGCTCCCTGCCCTTCATAGCCGTGGGGTAGATAGAGTACCAAACCACTTTGAACTTTCCATTTATCTTCTGCAGCTGTAATAAATTGATCTACAATAATCTGGGCACCATTGAAGAAGTCGCCAAACTGGGCTTCCCAAATTACCAGGGTTTCAGGGGATGCCATAGCATAACCATAGTCAAACCCCATAACACCGTATTCGGAAAGCAGGGAGTTGTAAATGGCAAAACGGCCTTCCCGGCCTTTGATATTGTTCAGTAAAATATGAGCTTCTTCAGAATCCTCTTCTTTGATCACTGCATGACGATGGGAGAAGGTACCGCGCTGACTGTCTTCTCCGCTCAATCTTACATTATAGCCATCCACAATCAAAGAACCATAAGCTAGTAATTCTGCCATGCCCCAATCGAGGGAATTTTTTTCATCAACCATTTCCCAGCGCTGGTCCATAAGCCTTTTTATCTTGGAAAAGAATTTTTTATCCTCAGGGAGGGTAGTAATGGTTTTGGCTATTTCTATCAACTTGCCTTTATCGAAAGTAGTATCTACTTCTTTATACAGGTCTTCCGGATTGGCTATGGGGTAATGCTTCCATTCATCAGCCATAAAAGGGGTAAGGAAGTTCTTCTCGATCTTTTTGGACTGGTCAAACTTCATTTCCAGCATTCCCTTGAAGTCTTTTTCTAACTCATCAACAAAAGCTTTATCGATGACGCCTTCTTCTAAAAGTTTGTTGCTGTATATTTTTCTAGGGTTGGGATGACGATTGATAGCTTTGTACAAGACAGGCTGAGTAAAGCGGGGTTCGTCTCCTTCGTTGTGACCATATTTGCGGTAGCACAGCAAATCGATAAAGATATCGCGATTATAAGTTTGACGGTATTCCATAGCAAACTGCATGACGTGGATCACTGCTTCCACATCGTCACCGTTAACGTGTAATACCGGAGCCAGTACTACTTTGGCTACGTCAGTACAATAAGTGCTGGATCGCCCATCGAGATAATTGGTAGTAAACCCCACCTGATTATTGATGACCAGGTGAATAGTGCCCCCGGTTTTATAACCTTCCAGGCGTTCCATCTGGATCACTTCGTAAACAATGCCCTGAGCCGCAATGGCTGCATCACCGTGGATAAGGATGGGCATTACCTTACTTTGATCAGTACCGTAATCATTATTGATCTTGGCACGGGTAATACCTTCAACTACGGCATCCACTGCTTCAAGGTGTGATGGGTTAGGCGAAAGATTGAGTTTAACGGTATTGCCGTCTTCATAGGTTTTCTCTGTGGAATAACCCAGGTGGTATTTCACGTCTCCATCAAATTCGTCTTCGTAGAACTCTTTGCCTTCAAACTCAGAGAAGATATCGCGTTGGGTCTTTCCAAAAATATTGGAGAGTACGTTAAGCCGGCCACGGTGAGCCATGCCCACTACAAATTCTCTTACTCCCAGTTTAGCGGCAGACCGCATTCCAAAATGTAGGGCTGGGATCAGGCTTTCGGCTCCTTCAATGCTGAATCTTTTCTGACCTACGAATTTGGTATTGAGGAAGCTTTCAAAACCTACAGCTTCGTTGAGC
This sequence comes from Owenweeksia sp., assembly GCA_028277105.1. GTDB lineage: Bacteria > Bacteroidota > Bacteroidia > Flavobacteriales > Schleiferiaceae > JANQHO01. Next base: position 7,887 of record JANQHO010000052.1, read on the forward strand.
TTGCGTAGGATCTGTTTTTTTTCCTCTTTGGTGAAGTTAGGTTGGTTGTCGTTCTTGTTGAGCTTGTTCTTGATCCATTCTACCTTTTCAGGATCCCGGATGTACATGTATTCAACTCCGATAGACTGGCAATAGGTTCGCTGTAAGTGGCTGATAATTTCGCGAAGGGTGGTCGCTTTGTGTTCTCCAACTTCATTTCCTGCCTGAAACCTTTTATCGAGATCAGCTTCGGTAAGCCCGTAATTTTCTATGTCAAGGGTAGGTGTGTAAGTGCGCCTCGAACGCACGGGATTGGTTTTGGTAAAGAGATGACCACGGGCACGGTAATCGTCAATCAGGTTGAGTACCTGGAATTCTTTGCGGATCTCTTCTATTATTTCATCGTGGTTAAGAGCTTGTTCTAAGGCTTGTTCCCGGCCTTCTTCAGTATTTCCATAGTTTTCAAGAGCGAAGTCGTAACCCTGGAAAAAAGCTCTCCAACTGGGCTCTACGGAATCAGGGTATTTGAGGTATTTCTGATATAGGTCGTCAATAAATGAAGCGTGAACTCCTCCGAGGAAGGAAAATCTGTCCATGTTAGCGTTTGTGCGTTCTTTGTAAAATGGTCAACAAAATTAAGACTTTTTAGCCTTGGATTAAGTGAAGGACTCCCAGTCTGAAAAAGTAACACTAGCTTTGATAACTTTGTTTCCTTTTAAGCGTTATAGTGCTTATTATGACAAATAGAAAGATACAACTACTATTCATCTTCTTCATTGTCGGACAGCTGGTTCTGGCTCAGAATACGGAAAGATTTAAGAAATCTTCGAAAAAGGAAGAAGCGCCAGTACAAACCGATGAAGAACCGGTTATCAGAGGAAGGGAGGTACAGCAGCCCGAAGTATCCGAGGTCACGGAAGACGGATTTGACTGGGATAAACTTGTTTACGGGGGTAATATAAGTCTCACTTTTGGGAATAATTCATTTATTTATCTGGCACCGAGTGTAGGATATAGATTCAGGGAGAATTTTGTGGCCGGAGCGGGGTTCATTTATCAGTATGCCAGGATCAGTGTAGCCTTTAATCAGATAGGAGGTTCCTTTCAGCAGCTGAGTGAGCCTATTGAAAACCAGATCTACGGCCCTAAATTTTTTGCCAATTATTTCCCAACCGATTATCTTTTTGTGGGAACCCAACTCGAATACCTCAATCACGATCTCGCTTTTTTTGACCCTAATACCAGTAATATTTTTATAGATAATGTATGGACCCCGGTTTTATTTCTGGAAGGGGGATTTACCCAGCAAATAGGCAGCAAGGGTTTTGTGCTTTTAGGCTTTCGCTATAATGTGTTGCACGATATCGATTCACCGTATATTTCACCCTGGTCACCCGTAATAGGCATTTATTTCTGATGGTACTGAAAGCGGAACAAAACTTTCTGTGCCTCACGCAGAAGTATCAACTCGGTAACAGATCTTACAGCATCTTCGGAATGTAGGACATTTAACAGTTTTTTTTCCGGAACGTCTACCTGGTAAAGCTGTTGCATGAAATCTGGATTTTTAAGGCGTATTTCTACCGTTTTTTCCAATTCCTCACATAGCGCGGCTATATTCTGGCTTTTCAGTTTACAGTCGAGATCTTTTTCCAGTTGTTTTATTAACTGAGGAAAAAGGGCGGGCTTATTTTCAAAAAGCTGTAAATTTTGATGCATATTTATTGATCTCTTTCTACCAGTGACCTGGCAAAGTAAACCAGCTCACTTTTCACCTCGGGCTTTCCTTGAATAGCCTCCAGTTCTTTCATGGCTTTATGGTAAAAGCTCTCTCTTTTTTCTTCAACGTATTGTTTGGCTCCGGTTTCGATAAACCAGTTTTGAAAGCTTTTTATCTTTTGCTCATCAGAGTTTGTATCAGCGGGTAAATTTCTCGAGTTGTTTCGTGCATAAATGTAGAGTAGTGTTTTCTTGCCGTTGAGTATATCGCCTCCAATTCTTTTGCCAAATTTATCGGCATTACCAAAAGAATCGAGCAGGTCGTCCTGCATTTGGAAAGCCAGACCTATATTAACGCCAAAATTGTAAAGGGCTTTACAGGCAATATCAGAAGCTCTGGCTATTATTGCACCGGCTTCCAGGGCCGCACCCAGCAATACTGAAGTCTTAAGGCGTATCATCTCCAGATAATCATCCTCGTTTACGGTATCCTTACTTTCAAAATTCATATCGTACTGCTGACCTTCGCATACTTCAATAGCCATTTTGGAAAAAGACCGGAGAAGCTTGGGCAATACCTCCTGTTCTGTTGCGCCCAGGTATTGATAAGCTTTTACCAGCATGGCATCGCCTGAAAGTATAGCGATATTGGTATTCCATTTTTCATGTACTGTTTTTTGACCTCTCCTTACGGAGGCATTATCCATTATATCATCGTGAACGAGGGAAAAGTTGTGAAAAATCTCTATCCCGATGGCAGGCATTAAAGCATCTTCGGTTTTGCCACCCAGCAACTCACATGCCGCCAAGGTGAGGGCGGGGCGTAAACGCTTGCCTCCCAATGATAGAATATAATGGATGGGTTCATAGAGCTCGCGGGGCTCTGCATCATAATCCTGATGTGCAAGTGTGTTTTCGATCATTTGCACATACGCTTGAATTTTTTTCATATTGAGGATCAGGAGTTTATCAAATCCAGCAGATATTCGCCATAGCCACTTTTACGCAGAGGCTGGGCTATTTCCTCAAGTTGAGCAGCATTTATGAAGCCCTGTCTGTAAGCCACTTCTTCGATACAGCCAATCTTTAAGCCCTGCCTTTCTTCTATTACCTGAACAAACTGTCCTGCCTGCATGAGACTGGGGAAAGTACCGGTATCCAGCCAGGCAGTACCGCGGTCTAATATACCTACGTGTAACTGACCGCGTTTGAGGTATTCTTTATTGACATCGGTAATTTCGTATTCGCCCCGGGCAGATGGCTTCAGGGACTTGGCGATTTCTACCACATTGTTGTCATAGAAATACAGCCCTGGAACTGCATAGCGCGATTTGGGATGCTCGGGTTTTTCCTCTATGGAAATGACTTTGAGGTTTTCATCGAATTCAACTACCCCATAGCGTTTGGGATCGGATACCTGATAAGCAAAAACAACTCCTCCCTTGGGATTTAGGCTGTTTTTCAAAAGGCTTTCCATTTCGGTACCGTAAAAAATGTTATCACCCAGAACAAGGGCAGCGCTACTATTGCCAATAAATTCTTCTCCTAAAACAAAGGCCTGGGCCAAACCATTGGGGATTTCCTGGATGGTATAGCTGAAATTACAACCAATACGGCTGCCATCTCCCAACAACTTTCTGAAGAGAGGCATATCATGGGGAGTGGATATGATCAGTATATCCTTTATACCTGCTTGCATTAAAGTACTGAGGGGGTAATAGATCATGGGCTTGTCATAAACAGGCATCAATTGTTTACTTACCGCTAGAGTAAGTGGATGGAGACGGGTGCCGGAACCACCGGCCAGAATAATTCCTTTCATACTTTAAGATTGAACATTTTCTTCCACTTCATCTTCCTCATCATCTACTTCACTGTAAAGGGTTAACAAAGGTTCATCAAATGAGCGGTTAGTCACCAGTTTTTCAAGGCTTAGCAATAAACTTGGTAAAAGCAAAAGATTGCTGAACATGGCGATGATAAGGGTAATGGAAACCAAAATTCCCAGCGATACCGTTCCGCCAAATGAAGAAGCAATAAATACACTGAAGCCAAAGAATAAAATAATAGAAGTGTAGAACATACTAACCCCTGTTTCGCTGATGGCTGCCAGGGCCGAACGGCCGATGTTCCAGTTGGATTGTCTCAGCTCTTGTCTGTATTTAGCGAGGAAATGAATGGTATCGTCTACCGAAATACCAAATGCTATACTAAACACCAATATGGTGGAGGGTTTTAAAGGAATACCAAAATATCCCATAATGCCGGCTGTCATTAATAAAGGAAAGAGGTTGGGTAAAAGGGAGACAATAACCATGGCAAAAGAGCGGAATAACAATGCCATAATAATGGCAATTACAAAAATGGCCAATAAAAGGCTGACGATGAGGTTTCTTATGAGGTAAGATGTTCCTTTGAGAAAAATAACGGATGCTCCTGTTATGGTAACGTCATAGCGATCAGGAGGGAAGATAACATCGACCTTTTCCTTTATTTGGGCCTGTAAAACTTTGCTTTCATCAGTACCGAGGTCGGCTATTTGCAGGCTTATCCTGGCCAGTTGTCCGGTGCTGTCTATCAGGGCTCTGAGTAAGTTGAGATTTTCTCTATCTCCCGGAATGTAAGAGAGTATGAAGTCTCTTTCCTGGGAAGTAGGCAGCGAATAAAAATCTTTTGAACCCCGGTAATAGGCCTGTTTGGTAAATTTCAGACCATCCACAACAGAGAGGGAACGGGAAAGGTGAGGCAGTTCTGCCAGTTCAGCCTGGAGTTGATCTAGTTTCTTTAAGGTAGAATTTTTCCGTACCCCGTTTTTTCGCCTGGTATCAATTACAATTTCCAAAGGAACAACCCCGCCAAATTCTTTCTCCAGAAACTTGAGGTCCTTGTACAGGGTTCCGGACTTAGAGAATTCTTCTGACAAGTTGCCGGTGGTGTAAATTTTAGAAGCTCCGTATAGGGCCAAAGCTATTAGGATAAACATGCTGATATAAACCAAAGGTCTGTATTCTTTTACCGTTTTGGTAAGAAAAGTCATCAGATTGTTGAGCCAGCGCTGATCGAGATGGTTGTAGTGCTTGCGCTTGGGGGCAGGGGCAAAGCTGTAAAAAATGGGAATTACTATTATCGAGATAAAAAATACGAGTAGGATATTGATTGAGGCAATAACACCAAACTCTTTTAAGATAGTGCTATCGGTGAGAATGAAGGCGGCAAATCCGAGAGCAGTAGTAGTATTGGTCATTAAGGTAGCCGCCCCTATTTTCCGGATAACGCGTTGTAAGGCCAACACCTTATTACCGTGTCCTTTATACTCAGAATGATATTTATTAATGAGAAAAATACAATTGGGAACACCTATTACAATGATCAACGAGGGGATAAGGGAGCTGAGCATGGAAATGGTGTAGTTGAAGCTGGCAATAAGCCCAAAGGTCCAGCAAACCCCTATAATTACCACCAGAAGCGATATGGCCATAGCCCGGAAACTCCTGAGTAAGAGATAGAGCAAAAGGCTGGTAACTGCCAGAGCCATTACTATGAAGAGGGAAATCTCTTTGGTGACCTTGCGCGTATTAGCCATACGGATGTAGGGCAGTCCGCTGGCGTGCATCTGTGCCCCTGACTCTTCCTCAAAGCTGGCAATTACCGCTTTGATACTCTCAATTACCCTGACGATGTTTTTATTGTACAGGTAATCTTTACCGATCTGTACCAGCATAAGGGGCGATTTTCCGTCTTTACTGTACAGCAGTCCTTTGTAAAAAGGCAGGTCATTGTAGAGTGCACGAGTACTTTCGAGATCATTGCTGATACTGTCGAGCAAAACTACTTTCAGTTTCTTCAGGCTGTCGTCTCTCACTAAAGTATAGGAACTGACAGGGGAAAGCACGTTTTCAACCCCAACAATAGTATCGAGATCCGATTCCAGTTTTTTCCAGTAGCGGTAGTTTTTAGGAGTGAAAATGTCTACATTATCACCGGCCAGTACTACGGTATTGCCAACCTGGTCAAAGGTTTCCTTAAAGATTTCGTAATCGATCTGTGTAGAATCGGTAACCGGCAACAAGCGGGAAAAATGATAACTCACTTTTACTGAGAAGCCCTGATAGAGCATAAAGGCCGTTGCCACCAGCAGAAGCGACAGGATCAGGATCCTGTTTCGCAATATAACTCTGGCAATGATTGTAAACATAGATAAACTGCTGCGCTGGCCTAGTAGTAGTAGTAATTGCCCGCAAAGTAACGACATTTAATAGAAAATCCTCCGGCTAAGGATCAGGTTCCAAAGGAGAAATTGAGCTTAATGGCAAGGTTGTCAGCGAACTCGGGAAGGGTATAAGCACCATAGCGGTAAAATACCCCTAATCCGAAACCTGAAAAATTTGACCGCAGCAGATTTCTGAACTCAAAACCTGATTCGAAATAACCGTCTATTATTGAGCTGAATTCAATACCACGGTGAGACAAAGGGTTGGCAATATCACCAATGGCAAAACGGTTTACCAGGCTAAAGCCGGGTTTAAAGCTTCCTTTTCTGAAAAGCCTGGAACCGAAATCCTGCCGCCAGGTAAATCTGATGTATTGATCAGACAGGAACTCATTAAAACGCATCGTTTCAAAACTATTGCCGTCTACTATGGATAACAGCCTGTCTGAAAAGCTGTTGGAATTGATCATATTAGCTTGATGGACATAGAGTTTTGAATAAGGGACATCGTTGAAGACTTTGCCTGCCCATAAGGTTAAGATCGTTTTTCCCAGACTGATGCTGCGAAGTTGATATTCTATGCTAAAGTCAATTTTTTGATAGGAGTATTCCCCACTCCATAAACCTTCAAACCCTTGAGTATACTGCAGGTAGAAAACAGGGAAAGCTCGCTTGAAGGTAAATATCCCATCTGGGATACGAATGTATTCTTCTTTTGGGGCATAGCGGATAGAGCCTACAAATTCTGTGTAGCTAAAGCTGGCGGGTGAGAAAATAATATCGCCCTCTGTCTGCTGAAAAGAATATTCCTCATCAACTATATTGCGGGTTTCATTTTGTAGGCGCCATTCTGTTTGTACTTGCGGTATAGGGTGGTATTCTATACCAGTCCAGAGCTGTTCGGTCTCATCCCAGTTTTCTATATATAATCTGCGGTAATTGTTTTCCAGCAGACTACGGCTGGGCTTTTGTATGAAGTTTAGGCCACCGCTTTCCAATATCTCAAAGGAGTAACCACCTTTTAATTTGAGATTTACCTTGCTGCTAAGTATGAGTTCGGCATTGGTGCCGTATTTCCAGGTTTCATCTTTAAAACCGTAAGCAAAATAACCACCAATGCTAAATAATCTTGAAAGGCGGTTGTTAGTATGGCCGCCCAGACCTAGGCGGTAGCCTTCGTAAGTATTATAATTAAAAAGTTTGCTGAGTTCCAGGTCTACCCACCATAAAGGTATTTCCCCTTGCAGTAAAGTGCCCAGGTTACCAAGGCGCCTATCCAGATTTTCGGCCTCTCCAAGAGAATCAATCACCCGGTAGGTTTCCAGGTCTTTATCACTGAGAGGATTTACCCGGTACTGATCAATTACTTTCAAAGCGCTATCGTTGGTATTAATTGAAATATCTACCCTTTCAATGTCTCTGCGTTTCAGAGAGGTGTTGATGTTGATATCACTTAAATAGGTACGCAGGGTAGCAAAGGGCTTTATACCGTTAATACTTATACTTTGAAAAATAAGATCGGCATTGAGCTGAACGGGGAACCAGGTTTCGTCAAAGCGTTGATACAATTGTTCAATTTTCACTTCCACGCCTTCATTTTCAAAAGGTTCGGCCAGTACATTCTGGATGGCCCAACTGGAAGTATTGATGTAGAGTAAACCCTTCAAAGGTTTGAAACCATAATCAGGGCGGGGTCTGAATGATATGATAAAAATAGTGTCGGAAGCAGAATTGTAAAGCGTATCTTCCAATAAAAAGAAGTAGCGTTTGGTACTACCCGGGGTAATGGGGTTGAGATATTCATTTCCTGTGATCCTTATGTAATCCTCATAAAACGAAAACGATTGTAATTCGGTTGCAATAAGGGCAAAGGTGGGGTTCTTAAAACCGGAAGTCTTATTGGCAATCACTGTTTCATTATCCCGTGAGGGAGCAAGGAACTTCCGTTCAGTTACGTTTTCCATCAAAAACAGATCTTGCTTTTCCATAAAGGAGATGAGCTCAAAATCAGATGAATCAATCTGGGTGTATGAAGTATCTTTTTTAACCACCTCAACGTTATCTGCTTTGGGATTTAGTGAGTCGATATTTAGGCTAACGATAAATTTTGAATAAGACTTATAAGCAAAAGAGTTGAGGTTGAGGGGATCGTTTAACTGGCGGTGATCAACGGCATTTTGAATGATGCGATGAGCGGGGTTTTCTCCGGGAAAAACATCTACCTCATTAAGACGGGAAATGTCTTCATTCAAAGACAGTTGAATGAAATTTCCTTTTAAAGTATCCAATAAAACGGTTTTGCTTTTATAACCGATAAAGGAAAAAAGTAAACTTCCTTTTTGGGGCACTTTAAGCCGGAATTTACCGTCAATATCAGAAGAAGTGCCGGTTTTAGTATTATTTACTGTAATGTTTACAAAAGGTAAGGGTTTACCGGTTTTGGCATCATTTACAACACCTTCTATATTTCTGTTTTGTGAATATGCGTTGAAGCAGATTAAGACAAGAACACAGAATAAAAAATTTTTCAAATTAAGAAGTTTTGTTTTCACCTGACACTTCAAAAAGGGTGCAAGTTGTCCGGTCAAGATAAAAAAAGCCGCTCTTATGGAGCGGCTAAATGCTTTAAAGGGTTCCGCGATTGTCTTGTTCCCGTTCTATAGCTTCAAACAAAGCCTTGAAATTTCCTTTGCCAAAGGATTTAGCTCCTTTGCGCTGTATGATCTCAAAGAAAAGGGTAGGGCGATCCGCTACTGGCTTGGTGAAAAGCTGTAAAAGATAGCCTTCGTCATCGCGATCTATCAGTATGCCCAATTCTTTCAGTTCTTTCAGCTCTTCGTCAATTTCACCAACCCGGTCGAGTACGTCATCGTAGTAATTATCGGGTACATAAAGGAACTCCACCCCCCGGTCTTTCAGGGCAGTAACGGTTTCAATGATATTATCAGTAGCTACCGCTATGTGTTGTACACCAGGGCCATTGTAAAAGTCGATGTATTCTTCAATCTGAGATTTTTTCTTGCCTTCGGCCGGCTCATTGATCGGGAATTTGATCCTGCCGTTGCCGTTGGTCATTACCTTACTCATCAGAGCAGTATATTCTGTAGAAATGTCTTTATCATCAAAAGAAATGAGCTGGGCAAAACCCATTACCCGGGCGTAAAAATCCACCCATTTATTCATTTCGTTCCAACCTACATTACCTACCATATGGTCGATATATTTTAAGCCGGCATCAGAGGGGTTATAATGTGATTTCCACTTGCGATAGCCTGGCATAAAAGGCCCGTTATAGGCAGAGCGTTCCACAAAAATGTGGACGGTATCACCATAGGTTTCAATCGCAGAGAGTACAACTTTGCCATTCTCATCTTCTATGGTTTTGGGTTCAAAGACTGATACAGCTCCCCTCTTAGTTGTTTCCTGCCAGCTTTTGGTGGCATCGTCTACCCACAGGGCTACATTTTTAACCCCGTCACCGTGTTTGTTAAGGTGAGCGTTGATCTCCCCGCTCTCGCTTAGAGGAGAGGTGAGGACCAACCTGATCTTATCCTGTTGTAAAACATAAGATACCCGGTCTTTCATACCGGTTTCCAGCCCGGCATAGGCCACGGACTGAAAGCCAAAGGCTGTTTTATAAAAGTGAGCGGCTTGTTTGGCGTTTCCAACGTAGAGCTCTACGTGGTCAGTTCCATTGAGAGGCAAAAAGTCTTCCGCCTCGGGAAACTCTTTTTTGAGTTTTAGTGAAGTAGTATCAGTCAGTGTGCTCATCTTTTTTTGCTTTTAGTAAAATTAAACTTTAAGCTGTTCATAACCAGCTTTTCCAATAGTCATCCAATTCCAAAGTCAAGGCTTCTTCGGTAATGCGCAAGGGTCTGAATGTATCAACCATTACTGCCAGTTCTTCGGTTTTGGTTTGGCCCACGCTGCGTTCGGTAGCTCCGGGATGGGGACCGTGGGGGATTCCTGCCGGGTGCAAACTTATGAATCCCTTGTCTACATGGTTGCGGCTCATAAAATCACCGTCAACATAATACAATACCTCATCGCTATCGATATTACTGTGGTTGTAGGGTGCGGGTATAGCCTCGGGGTGGTAATCGTATAAACGGGGACAGAAAGAACAAACTACAAAGTTGTGGGCTTCAAAGGTTTGGTGTACGGGTGGTGGTTGATGAACCCGGCCGGTAATGGGTTCAAAGTCTTTTATATTGAAGGCATAAGGATAATTATAACCGTCCCAACCTACTACGTCAAAAGGATGGGTGGCGTAAACGAGTTGGTGCAAGTGATTTTCCTTTTTGAGCTTGATAAGGAAATCACCCTTTTCGTCATGGGTTTCAAGCTCTGAAGGGCGCCTGATGTCGCGTTCGCAAAAGGGCGAATGTTCCAGTAGCTGCCCGAAATGGTTGCGATAACGTTTAGGAGTATAAACCGGGCTGAACGATTCAATGATGAACAAGCGGTTATCTTCCGTATCAAAATTTATCTGGTAGATCATTCCCCGGGGAATAAGGAGGTAATCACCGTAACTGAATTCTATATTTCCCAAAAGAGTTCTTAAAGTACCGCTCCCTTTATGTACAAATAACACTTCATCGGCATCGCCATTCTTATAATAGTAATCGGTAAGGCTTTTTTGAGGGGCAGCCAAGCTGAGATGAACATCATCGTTAACCAGCACCCTTATCCGCGCTTCCAGAAAATCAGCTTTGGGAGCAATATTCCAGCCTTGTAACATACGGCTGGTAATGTTCTTGGCCACCGCTATTTTAGGCGATACATCTACGGCATCGCCTATGCTTTTTACCTGGGTAGGACGGTGCAACTGATATAAAAGGGATGACATGCCACTGAAACCTTCTGTGCCAAACAATTGCTCATAGTGCAGCGATCCGTCAGCTTTCTTAAAGGTAGTATGTCTTTTATGGGGAAATTTCCCAAGGGAGTGATAAATAGGCATTACACAAATGTTTATCCATCAAAAGTAGGGATAAGCACCTGCTCCGAAAAATGATATTCGTCAGGTAAAGACTTGAGATGAAATTTATCTGACCAGTATTTTTACAGACTGACGCCCTTGTAATTCCCTTAAAATCCAAATGCCAGACGGATACGAAGAAGTATTGATAGAAGCGTGACTATTGGGAAGCAAAGAAATATCGGTTATTTTTTGACCATTGATAGAATAAGCTTCAAGTTGAAGACTGATTCTACTATTATTGATAAGCTCTATACTTTTTTTATTGTAGTCATAGTAATAATCAAATAAGGATAATTTTTCTTCTGTAAGGCCAATTGTAGAAGGAATACAATTAAAGGCATTGATCTGAGGGTCATAATTGGTTTTTACTCTTCTTACTTTGTTCAGAAGCCCGCCCAGGCCAGCATCAACAGAGCTTTGAGCAGAGTCAGCATGGTGCCAGGTATAGGCTACACTCAGTTCTATGGAACTGCCAATGTCAAGATCAAAAGGACCACTCCCTCCAAAAGCTTTTATATCTCCACCATTACCTGGGGGTTGGAACCAGTTTAAATCCACATAAGGCTTAAATGTTCCGGTAGGGTCAAAAGAGTTGCCGGTATATACAAAATCTACAATAGAACCAGGTGGAGGAGAGCAGGAAAAAGGAAGGTTTGAAAAATCCCACAGGCCTGCGCCATTACCTTCTGTTTTAGGCATTCCATTATGACAATTACCCATTAGCAGGTGAGTAAATATCTGAGGGTCGTTTTCGGGAGAAATTGCAGGAGTACTGAAGCCCTCGTAAACAAATGAGTTGCTTAATTCCCAGTGTTCATTTATTCCACTAGCAGGATCTTCAGGTACACAATTACCATTAGGGTCGATTATTCCATCAATACAGCCATCACGATCATTATCGATGGCATCAAAATAAGGGGCATCTGGCCCTTTGAGCCATATCATAGCAGCAGAAGCCAGGGAATAGCCAAAGCCTGCTAACGGTTGACTATCATTTCGATCAGAATTATAGCCGTAGATAGCACTGTGCTGAATATCTGTTCCTATAAGATCATCGCCAGATCCACCAATATCAAAATCGGAAAATAGACCCAGCCTCATATTGGTATATTTTTTTGTGGAACGGTTAAATATCTTATAATCAATGAAAAAGGTGCTATCCATATAACCTCCTTGATCCAGAACATAAGCCATACCATGTATTTCTATTCCCATATCAGTAGCAAGTCCGTTAAGGTCATTAAACATGAAGAATATAGCCTTATCCCCAGGGATACAGGGATAATCACCATTTTGGGGATCGTATATGCCGTCATTGTTTACATCTACAAAGGGTGCCAGGTTAGTTGCTTCTCCAAAAGAAGTATCTCCATGGGCAGGCCAATCCGCAATAATGCTGGGAATAGGTGCCCCGGGGTTCGCTCTGAAGTCAGAAATGGTTTTCTTGTTAATTAGCCAAACCCTGTCGTATTTGGCAGAGGCATTGGGGTCATTAGAAATTGGCCCGGGTAGAAAATCAACCCTGTTGCCATAGGTTTGAGCGGCAGTAAATAACTGGAATTGATCATCTACACCTTGCAGCCATATCTGACAGGAGTAAAGTAAAGACCTGAACTCAATATCTTGTTTACTGAAATCTCTGACAGTACCATCCGAATAAACCTGAAAGTAAAAGTTTTTAAAAGCTAAAAGATCTACGCCATTGGTAGACTGGGTGAAACCGGAAAGGGATAAGCAAATGGCCAGAGGCAAAATAAAATTCTTCATAGTATAGGGATTGTCTAAATAAAGTTCAGACTTATTGACTCCTGCTGAGAACAAGGTTGCCCGAATAGGCTTTTCCCCTTTTTTTGACACGTGATCCAAAAAACAACCTATAAGAATATGAAACCCGAGGTGAGATCTATCTGACCAATATTTTAACGGCTCTTGGACTATTAGCTTCTCTCAATATCCATATCCCGGATGGAAAGCCGGAAGCATCTAATGAAAAATTACCGTGAGGCAATAGTTTAATATCTGTCAGCTTTTGCCCGGTGATAGTATAAATATTGATATCAATTGGAGTATTCCTCTTATTGAGGAGCTCTAAAGTTTTATTGGAGTAATTGTAAAAATACTGGAAAGAGGAAAGCTTTTTTTCCGGCAAGCTTATGTTGAATGCTTTGCAGGAAGGGGGCTGAGAGCTGTAGTTATTCCTTACCCGTCTGATCTTTTGGAATAACCCGCTCAGTCCGGCATCAATAGAGCTTTGAGCAGAATCAGCTTGATGCCAGGTATAAGCTATACTTAATTCCGCAGGGAGTTGGTTATTCAAATTAAAATCTCCTGATCCTCCAAAGGCTCTCATATCACCCCAATTATTGGGGTTTTGGAACCAGTTCACATCCAGTGAAGGCTGATAAGTACCGCTATGATCATAACTATTACCGGTATATACAAAATCAGTGTAGTTACCTGAGCCAATACAGCTGTAAGGCGTATTAGATGGGTCCCAAAGCCCGCTTCCATTCCCCATCGTTTTAGGCATCCCATTAGGGCAATAGCCGGATAATAAATATGAAAATACAGAAGGGGTACTTTCAGAGATGAAACCAGGCTGGGTATAGGAATTGCTGAGTTGCCAATTTTCATTGGTGTTATTTGCCGGGTCTTCTGCTATACAATTGCCAATTGGGTCTTTAATCCCGTCAATACAGCCATCGCGATCGTTATCTATCCCATCAAAATAGGGGGCTGCCGGACCTTTAAGCCATATCATAGCAGATGAACCTAAGGAATATCCCAAAAAGGGAGCATTCCTATAGGCATTATAGCTGTAGATGGAACTTTGCTCTACTTCCGTTCCTACTAAGTCGTCAAATACGCTTCCAATATCAAAATCAGAATAGATGCCAATATTAACCTCAGTAAAATTCCTTGGTGAACGATTATATATCTTGTAATCGATAAAAAAAGTACTATCCAGATAATCACTACTGTCGATCACATAAGCCATTCCATGGATCTCTATGCCCATGTTCGGAGAGGGACCATTGTTGTCGTTAAACATAAAAAAGATGGCCTGATCTCCGGGAATACAGGGATAATCCCCGTTTTGAGGGATATACTGCCCATTATTATCAACATCTACAAAGGGGGCGAGGTCAGCAGCCTCACCAAAGGTGGGGTCACCGTGAGCCGGCCAGTTTAAAATGGCATGGGGAATAGGAGCATTGGGGTTATTGATAAAGTCAGTGATCATTTGGCTGCTTATTTTCCAAACTTTATCATATTTCATAGTTGCATCAGGGTCGTTGGAAACGGGTCCGGGGGTGTAATCTGTTCTATGTATACCGGAGGTTTGTCCTGCAAAATGGATCATAGACTGATCATCCAGACCTTGAATCCACAGCTGATGGGAATAGAGAAGCAATTTATGGGCAGTGTCGTTTTCTCGGAAATCACGAACAGTGCCGTCTGAAAAAACAGTAAAAGTCAAACTCTTAAAAGTAATACTGTCCTTGGCTGTAGTGGATTGAGCAAATCCAGTTATAGAAAAACAAAGTGAAATAGCAAGTAAGCGAGCAATCATGGTAGTCGGTATTAGGGTTATACCACTATAGACTAATTGAAAGCACAGGGTTGTCCCAGATAAAATTTCAGCTTATCTGAGCAAAGGCTTACGATGGCTGGAAAAACGCTTTTTTTGTTCCTTGCCTTTCCGTTTTTCTTTTTGTTCTTCTTCGGGTAGGTGGATAATTTCCTGACATTCTGCCGAACAGGTGTCTTCATGCTTTTCGGCACATTCAGCACATTGGATAAAGAGTAAGTTACACTCTTTATTGGCGCAGTTCACATGAGTATCACAAGGCTTACCGCATTGGTGGCAATGAGCAATTATTTCGTCTGAAATACCTTCACCCAGGCGGTCGTCAAACACAAAGTTTTTGCCTTTAAACTTATTGGGCAATTCCTGGACTTTGATCTGGCGGGCGTAGTCTATAATCCCACCGTGGAGCTGATTGACATCCTTAAAGCCGTGGTGTTTTAAAAAAGCACTGGTTTTTTCGCAGCGGATACCTCCGGTGCAGTAAAGCAAAACTTTTTGTTCTTCTTTTCCTTTCAGCATTTCCAGCACTTCGGGAAGTTCGTCCCTGAAAGTTTCGGCTTCCGGTAAAAGTGCTCCTTCAAAATGGCCAATCTCACTTTCGTAGTGATTTCTTATATCTACTACTATAGCCTTGCCGCTTTCTATGGCTTCGTTCCATTCTTGGGCGCTGAGGTGTTTACCTACATTGGTCACGTCATAAGTGCCATTCTCCAATCCGTCAGCTACAATTTTAGAGCGCACTTTTACGGTGAGTTTCAAAAAGGATTTACCGTCATCTTCTACGGCCAGTTTAAAGGGGGTGTCTTTAAATTCAGGATAACTGTACAGTTTTTCTACAAAGCTTGCCCAGTGGTGTTCCGGCACGTTCATCTGAGCATTAATGCCTTCTTTGGCCAGGTAAATACGTCCCAGGCAGTTAAGTTGGTTCCATTCCGTAAATAATTGGTCGCGTAAGGCCTCCGGATCATCAATGATCACATAGCGATAAAAGGAAACCGTTCTCCTGCTAAAATCTTCGGCTTCCAGTTTCTTCAGCAATTGCTCACGCCCCAGCTTGTTGTAGAGGTTCTTTTTTCCGGCATTGGGATCCATCCTGATAATTTTTCGGCCTGCAAATTTACAAAAGCTAATTATCAGTAACATATGAGATTCATCAGCTTTTGCTTCAAGGTAGTGATCAGAATAATCGGATTGTTATTTTTGCGGGAAATGGCGAGTATGCGAGATACTGTTTTAATATTGGGCGCATCAGGTCAGATCGGTACGGACCTGGTACATTCCCTGAGAGAGACCAAAGGAAGTCCGAATGTGATTGCTTCCGATATACGCAAACCCAGTGAAGAGCTGCTGCAATCAGGCCCCTTTGAAGAGATTGACGTGCGTGACAGGGAGAGGCTGTTTGAGGTGATCAAAAAGTATAAGGTTAGTGAAGTGTATCATCTGGTGGCTATGCTCTCAGCTACAGCCGAGAAAACCCCCATGAAGGGTTGGGATCTGAATATGCAAAGCCTGTTTAATGTGTTGGAACTGGCAAGGGAAAAGCACGTACAAAAAATTTACTGGCCCAGTTCTATTGCTGCCTTTGGCCCCACTACGCCTAAAGAGGATACACCTCAGTTCACAGTGATGGACCCGGGAACAGTTTACGGTATCAGCAAATTATCAGGGGAGCTGTGGTGCGATTACTACTTCAAAAAATACGGGGTAGATGTGCGCAGTATCCGTTACCCGGGTTTGATCTCTTATAAAACGGAGCCCGGTGGAGGTACTACGGATTATGCGGTAGAGATCTTCCACCGGGCAAAAAATGCCGGGCAGTACACCTGCTACCTGGCAGAAGATACAGCCTTACCGATGATGTATATGCCAGACGCCATAAAAGCTACCATAGGAATTATGGATGCCCCGGCAGAAAAAATAAAAATCAGGACTTCGTATAATGTAGCAGCTTTTAGCTTTGACCCTCATACCCTGGGTGAGGAGATCAAAAAGCATATACCCGATTTTGTAATAAATTACAAAGTAGATGACCGCAATGAAATTGCCCTGGGCTGGCCACAGAGTATCAATGATACTGAAGCCCGTGAACACTGGGGCTGGCAGCACGATTACAATTTGAAGACTATGGTTGGGGATATGCTAAAAAAAATATAAAGAGGTGTCACCTTTTTAAAGCCCACCTCTTTATGCTATTACACTTAACTACTGTAATATTGTATAGGACTGGTTTGAAAAAAGGCCCTGCGTAAATACTATTGAATCACCGGTATTGAAATCTTCGACCATGAAATTAAACTCTCCTGATACTTGATTATTTGAACAGTTGGTGATATTAAGATAACCATCAACAACAAAACCCGCAAAAGAAGATGAATTTTTGGTATAGGTGAATAGGACTACCTGATTTTCATTTCCAGTAGCTTCGTTTACATCTACGTAATCATCACCCGTTACTACACAGTTACCACTAACGCCATTATTTAGATCAGTAGCAGTTATTATAATAGTTTCCCCGTTACTATTAGATGCTCTGATATCTAACCTTTTACCTTCATCTTGAGTTTGAGCATCTACTCCCTTGAAAAGGGTGTTGGTAAAACTGGAGCCTGTCCAGGTTTGTCCGTCAACTTTAACAGTAAAAGAAGCATTCCCATTAGAAGGGTTATCATCATCATCATCGTCTTTATTGCAGGCAAATGATGATATTATTATAGTGGCTAATAATAGTCTTGATATGTTTTTCATGGTAAGGAAGGACTTGATTTATTAAAAAAATTGAATGTATGTGGTCTTTATTGCGTTATAAAATAGCTTTGATTGGCAAATTGACCACCTGAAAAATTCAAAGTGTCGCCAGTAGAAGGATCCTGTACAATAAAGGCAAATTCGCCTGATATTCTTTTATCCTGTTCATTGCATTCGGTAATGTTGAGGAACCCACCGTAAGCAAAGCTTCCGGCAGAATTGTTGGGATCTTTGTTGTAATTAAAAGCCAGGGAAAGGCTATCAAATGAGGGAAGAATGTATCCATCACCTAAAGTAATACAGTTCCCGGCAGTACCGGTTTTAATATCGGTGGCTGTAATTACGATATTTTCTCCGTCCTTATTACTGACTCTTATATCCATTCTTTTACCGGTAATTAGAATAACGGTGTCTGAAAATTTTTCTAAGGAATTGATAAATCCTACACCTTCCCAGGTTTGTTGTCCGTTAACAACAACTGAAAAGGTGGGCTCAGGACCAGAGTTTGAATCATCGGAACAGCTCACCAGAAAAAGGCTTAATAATGCTAAAGCAATATATCTTTTCATAGATGTCTGGGTTAAAGTTAGATTGTTAATGCAATTGAAGTATTTATTCTACAAAGAAAATATTATAAATTATTTACGAAGAACAATAGTTACGTCTACCACGGTACGGGCTCCGGCAGAATCTATATCGAAGGAAGAAATGGTGCTAAAACCACTGCTGGATTTTTCCGTAACCTGGTATTCAACCAAACCAAAGTCAGGGTCATTTATGGTAAAAGTATTGTCGCCTGTGATATTGAAATCACCCGAGTTGTCAAAAGAAACAGGGAATTCAAAGCTTTGTCCAAACACCTCCTGTTCTATGGTGGTGCTGAAGTCATAATCTACCTCATTAGTATTGGAAGTGAACTCATAAGTGCCGGAAGTGTTTTTACCCACACCGTCAATGTCAAAAGAACCAAGGAAAGTACGTATTTCACCGGTGTACGAAGCACTGGTTACATTGTATGAACCGTTCAGGAGGGTATTTAAACTCAAATCATCAGAACCGTTTTCCTTACCTTTATCTTTGGTACAGGACAGAGTAGTTATAAGAATAGCAAAGGTGCTAATAGCTAATATTTTATGTGGAGATTTCATAAATGTAAATATGAGGCTTTTTACAATAATACAAAAGCTAAAATTATATCAGGCTTTCTTTAACTGCAGTAGCGTTATCTCTGGCCATATTCCCACTCTACCTGGGAAAGCGAGAAAGCCGAACCCCCTGTTTACATATAAATATTTTCCCGCTTCTTCATACAGGCCAGCCCATTTGGGATAGCGGTATTTCACCGGGCTCCATTTTATGAAACCGGGTATTTCTATCCCAAATTGCATCCCGTGGGTATGCCCGCTCAAGGTGAGGTGCATTTTTTTTTGGTGCGACTTTACAACAGCATCAAAATGTGAAGGGTCGTGTGACATCAGGATATTAAAATCACCGTCTTTTACATTAACGCAAGCTTGTTCCAGATCGCCATATTTTGCAAAACCACCACTACCCCAGTTTTCTACACCTAATATATTGATGTGATCGTTGTCTTTTTTGAGTTGAATACTGTCATTATTTAAAAGCTTAAACCCAAGCTCCCGATGAATATCAAACAGTTGCTGCAAATTACTTTGTTTAGCCTGGGGGCTTTCCCAGTCTACGTAGTCACCGTAATCGTGATTGCCAAGAATGGAATATTTACCCAGAGGAGCCTTCAGTTTTGAAAAAACTTCGACCCAGGGTTCCATCTCTTCCGCTCTGTTATTTACCATATCTCCGGTAAATAGAATAAGGTCAGATCGCTGCTGATTGATAAGATCTACGGCATACTCAATTTTATCCCTGTTGTCAAAACTACCCGAGTGAATGTCTGATATCTGGGTGATGGTAAGCCCGTCAAAAGATTCAGGCAGATCGGGAAAGGTGAGTGTTTTACGGATAACCCGGTAGTTGTATTTACCTTTCCACATTCCGTGAAGGATACCGGCAAAAGGAATAGCTGCCAGGATTAAGCCTGTTTGACTGATAAACTTTCTGCGGCTGGGGATAAAGGAATCTGTTTGGCTGCCGGAAACTTTATAAACAATGCCTTCTCCAAGACGCCAGATATCTTCGCCCAGCATAGCCACAATCAATAACAATTTGGGAACAAAGAAGAGTATCAGCAATCCCAAGAAATTACTGAATATCCCCTGAGGTCCGGCATTACGGTTGAAGTTTACCAGGATATACAGCAAAAAAAGGAGTACGCCAATTGAAATACCCCAGTACAGATAACGGGCAGCATGGCCCTCCTTAAAAGTTGTCTTAACTGCCTGGTAAGCGTACCAGTCAACCAGTATGAGAAAAATGGCGATAAGTAAAGAACGGATGATAATAGTGGATGTGCTCATGGGCTATGAATGAAGAAAACGAGGGGTATGACCTGCCGGATTAATATTATTTTTACCTCATTAAAGTGAACAAATGTCTGAAAACGAGAAAAAACTCTTTTTATTAGATGCTTATGCATTGATATTCCGCTCTTATTTTGCATTTATCAGTAACCCCAGGGTAACATCTAAAGGGCTTGATACCTCTGCCATATTCGGTTTTACAACCACCTTATTGGAAGTGCTTGAAAAACAGAAACCCACTCATATTGCAATTGTTTATGATACAGATGCCCCCACCAAAAGGCATGAAGAATATAAGGAATATAAAGCTAACAGGGACGAGACCCCTGAGGCCATAAAGATCTCTGTTCCCTACATCAGAAGGATAGCGGATGCTTTTAATATTCCCTTTTTAGGCGTAGATGGCTACGAAGCTGATGATGTTATAGGAACCCTGGCAAAAAAGGCGGAGAAAGAGGGTTTTGAAGTTTTTATGATGACGCCTGATAAGGATTTCGCCCAGTTGGTGAGTGATCAGGTAAAAATGTACCGCCCGGGAAGACAGGGAAACCCGGCTGAAATTTGGGGGGTAGAAAAAGTGCTGGAAAAATTTGATATTGATGAGGTAGGCCAGGTAGTGGATTATTTGGGAATGATGGGCGATTCAGTAGATAACATTCCCGGTTTTCCGGGAGTGGGTCCCAAAACAGCTTCCAAACTTTTAAAACAATACGGTAGCCTGGAAAGTATGCTGGATCACGCTGATGAGATAAAGGGTAAACTGGGAGAGCGCATCAGGGATAATGAAGAGCAGGGCCGTTTATCAAAAAAACTGGCCAGGATTATGATCGATGCCCCGATCGATTTTGACGAGCAAGCATTTGTGAAAGAAGATCCCAATGAGGAAAAAATAAAAGAACTTTTTAGTGAGCTGGAGTTTCGTACCCTGCTAAAAAGAGTAACAGGTGAACAAACACAGAAACCTGCTGTCCAGGGCGGACAAACTGACCTTTTCGGTAATGCTGAGCTCCTGAGCCAGGAGGAAACAACAGGGAAATTCAAGAATATTGAGAGTACCGATCATTTTTACCAGTTGGTAAGCCATCCAAAAGAAAGAGCTTTACTGTTGGAAAACCTTATGAAGCAGGAAGAGGTTTGCTTTGATACAGAAACTACTGATATTGAAGCTTCTGATGCAGAGTTGGTAGGAATAGCTTTTAGTTATGCACCTGGCATAGCTTATTATGTGAATACTCCTCAGGGAAAAGAAGGCGAGATAGCCAACGAGTTTAAGCCATTTTTTGAGAATAATTCCATTCTGAAAATAGGCCAGAACATAAAATACGATATTACTGTCTTAAAAAATTACGGCATAGAGGTTAAAGGAGAAATGTTCGATACCATGCTGGCCCATTACCTCATCCAGCCCGATATGCGGCACAACATGGATATTCTGGCCGAAACCTACCTACATTACCAGCCGGTGAGCATAGAAAGTCTAATAGGGAAAAAAGGTAAGAAACAAGGTAATATGCGTGATGTAGAGCCCGCTAAAGTGAAAGAATATGCGGGAGAGGATGCCGATATCACTCTGCAATTAAAACACATTTTTGAGCCTAAGCTGAAGGAGGCAGAAACACTTCCGGTTTTTGATGATATTGAAATGCCTTTGGTTCCTGTTTTGGCTGATATGGAGTCAGAGGGTATTAACCTGGACCGTGAGGCCCTGGAGAAATTATCCATCGAGTTGAGTAGTGATATTGAAAGGCTGAAGAAAGAGATCATTGAAATAGCTGGTATGACATTTAACATAGCTTCGCCCAAGCAACTGGGAGAGGTTTTGTTTGACCGGATGAAACTGGTAGAAAAACCTAAAAAGACCAAGAGCGGTCAATATGCCACTTCAGAAGACATACTCATAGAACTGGCAAAAGAGCACGAAATAGCAAAGAAGATCCTGGATTACCGCCAGCTTTCCAAATTGAAGAGTACCTATGTAGATGCCTTACCTCAAATGATCAGCCCGGTAACTAACAGGGTACATACCTCTTTTAGCCAGGCGGTAGCCGCAACTGGCAGGCTCAGTTCCAATAACCCCAATCTGCAAAACATCCCCATCCGTACCAAGAGAGGTCAGGAGGTTCGCAAAGCCTTTATTCCCAGGAGTGAAGATCACCTGATATTAGCAGCAGACTACTCACAAATAGAATTGAGATTAATTGCAGAACTGAGCGGTGACAAAACCATGATGGAAGCCTTTCTGCAAAACCAGGATATTCATGCTGCTACAGCAGCCAAGATATTTGGAGTGAAACCCGAAGAAGTAAGCCGCGAACAACGCAGCAACGCCAAAACCGTGAATTTTGGTATTATATACGGGGTAAGTGCGTTTGGATTAAGCCAGCAAACCTCTTTGAACAGGAATGAAGCTTCAGAGATCATCAAATCTTACTTCAGGACCTATCCCGGTATCAGAGACTATATTGAAGCCCAGAAGGAATTTGCCCGCCAGCACGGTTACGTGGAAACCATTATGAAGAGAAAAAGGTATCTCAAAGATATCAGCTCGAGGAACCATACCGTAAGAAGCCATGCTGAGCGCAACGCTGTTAATGCTCCCATACAGGGCAGTGCAGCGGATATTATCAAACTGGCCATGATCAAAATACACCGTGAGCTAAAAGAAAATGGCTTTGAGGCCAAAATGGTTTTACAAGTACACGATGAATTGGTTTATGATACCCCGCAATCGGAGATCGAGGAAATAAAACCCATAATAAAGGAAAGCATGGAAAATGCGGTGCAGACCAAAGTACCCCTTATAGTAGATTTTGGCGAGGGAAAGAACTGGCTGGAAGCGCACTGATCTATGGATTCACCTGGAAACTGACCCTTTGCGTATCTTCAGCTACGATGAGATCGATGTCATTCACCAGCCTGAGTGTAAAATCATAGTCAGCTATAGTGTTATTTTCCCAGTATTTACCACTGTTAAGGGTGTAATTACTCAAATTGTAATTGAGCCTAAATGAAGTATCTATAACATCTTCCTGAAAAGGATTATTGTTTTCGGGAATGCTTATTTCCAGTATAGCAATTTTCCCCCACTCAGACCTCAAACGGTTGAGATATTGACTGTCGATACTATAATTTATAGTAGGAGCTGAAAAAACTTTATTATCGACTATCCTGGTGCGGTAGCTGATACCGTCAATTGCAACCGCAAATTGTTCAAATTCATTATTGTAAAAGTCAGATTGCAAAAAATTTGAGCCGGGATCGAATTCCAGAGCATCATTTTTCAGACAGGAAATAATTAATAAGGGGAGCAGGAGAAAAAACAACAACTTCAGTTTCATTTCCTTAGTCGAGGTTAAAAATCAGACATAAGTTTATCCCTCCTGTGTAAGGGTCACTTTTAATATCAATACCATTAAAAGCAAAAGGATTTTCTTCACTGACGAAATCAGGGAATGTATTTTTTTGAAGCCATACAATACCCTTGTACAAAAAGTAGGCGCTTACAGCCAGAGCACCGGCTTGAATGTAGTAAGACCAATAAGTTCTGCGATAGCTATCCTGAGCAGCAGTGAAGTCAGCTTCAGCAGAAGAAACATTACTGATCGAATTGATGTAATCGTCATACTTGTCCAAAACTTCCTGGTGTTTATTTCTGGCTGAAAAAAAAGTATAGATCATGGTTCCGGTGAGAATAGTAGTAGTAGCTACCGGCAGCCCGAAACGGATAAGCTTTTTGTTGTTGTGAGATGTTTTTCTTTTTTCCCAGGTTTTATAGGCCTCAGAACGGTCAAACCGGTAAAAGAACTGTTTGTTTTCGGCAGCCTTTATTGCTATTACAGTGTCCAGTGGGCTGTAGCCTGGCACCCAGGCCCTGATCCTGTGGTTCCCTTCAGGTAGGTCCATTTTATTTCCTTTAATCAGTAAGGAATCATTAACCCATACCACTTCAGGAGTAGTGTGGATAAAAAGTGATAGCCGGGCATCTTGACCTTTGATAAAACCGGACAAAAGAACCAGAAAAAATAAAAATAAAAGCTTTTTCATTACTTACTACTTGACCACGATCTTTTCTTCCGTTATCGCTTTTCCTGATTTTAATCTGATAAAATAAACACCGGCAGGCAGTTTCTCTTCCACATGAAGTTCTTTCACGCCTTCGGTATGGAGGAGGCTCTCAGAATATACTTTTCGGCCTTCGATAGTATAGATATCAACGTCAACGTCATTTTCAAACTCTCGCGTGAATTCAACTGTAAACCTTCCATTATTAGGATTGGGATAAACGGAGAACTCTTTTTGACTTATATTTTCATCCAACCCCACATTATTACTGTTAAAGTTGATATTGTCTAAATAAAAGTTATTACCACCACCGCCATTTAATTCAAACTTCAGGAGTATGGGATCAAATATTCTGTAGATAGAAAGGTCTATAACTTCGTTTTTCCACTCACTGCTGTTTTGAGGAACAAAGGGACTGGTAGTATTGGAAGCGGTTCTCAATTGTGCACCCTGATAAGCTCGGACAATTATCCATGATTCCCCGCAATTGATGGAAACAGAAACTGTAAAAGCGTCATTATTAGTATTATCCTTAGCAGCAAAGGCATAATCAAAAGAGAGGTTCAAGTTTCTGGTAAACGTGGTGTACAGAGCCGGAGAGATAACGGCATCAACATCACCCGCTATTGCCGAAAAATTATCTATTGATATTGACTGTGCACTGGATTGCCCTACAGAGTTGTTTAGATCAAAGTTAATATTGTCAAAGTCAGAGGTAACAGAAAGGTCAGGTTTGGGCAGCTGGGATTTTCCTTCAAAATTCTCACTCCAATTGGCATGAAAACTTGGACTAAGGCTTTTGACATTTATGTGGCGCAATTTGGTGATAGAATTATTTCCTGCTGAATTGGAAACGGTCAGAGAAATTCCGTAAGTACCAGCGTTGGGATAATGTACAACTGGATTTTGATCGGTAGAACTCGCTGGTATTCCTCCCGGGAAACTCCAGCTCCAACTGGTTGGAGTGCCCAATTTTGAGTCATCAAAAAACTGAATGGTGTCGTTTTCACAAATAGAAGACTCCTGCACAAAAAAATCAGCTTCCGGCTGGCAAAGTGGAGGGTTGATTACACCGGTTTCCGTCAGATTTTGCTGGCTTACCAGATTTTCCCTTAGGAAGGACGATTCAACTACTGCTCTCATTCTCAGTTTTTGCCCTTCACTAAACATATTTACACAATCATCATCGGTATAGTCCATGTAGTTTTCAGTCATATCAACGAGGTTGGGAAAATCGGTAGAACAGCTGTTCCTGCTGGAAGGACAACCCGAAGTGGAGTTGGCTACGGGAGGAGTATCGGAAACCCTGTCACCCTGGCCGTTACAGCCGCCCTGAAACGTATGGAAAAGATTGAGATAATGCCCTACTTCATGGGTCAGGGTCCTACCTTCAGAAGAAGAGGTTCCGATGGTGCCCAGTTGGTCGTGACGAATGACAATACCATCTATGCTGGGATTAGTTCCGGGAAAAGTGGCGAAACCGAGAACTATACCCTGGGCAGAAAAATTTTCAATAGAACGTACAACCCATACATTCAAGTATTTATCAGGATCCCACTGAATGAGGGATTTAACATTATTACGGGCGTTTACTGTAAGAGAAGACTGGGTCCTGGTAATACCTTCCGTACAGTTGCCCTGAGGATCTTTCTGGGCCAGGGCAAATTCAATTTCAATATCGGCAGCTATATTCTGAAAAATGGTACGTGTATTTACGGTATCGGCATTCATTCTTCTGAAGTCATTGTTGAGTACACGCATGCCATCTTCTACTTGTGCTCTTGTAATATTGTCTTCCAGGCTATTGTATATTACATGAAAAACAACTGGAACAGTGTAAACAGTAGCATTGGTTTTATTTTTCCGGCTTTTGATGTCAGCTATGGTGTTTTGGATGATTTCTTCCACCCGGTCGTATATCATCTGTTGATCAGGATTGTTCTGAACAACCGCTTCACGGTATTCATCCGTTGCACACCAATGAGGGTTATTGTGCTTGTGTTGGGCACTGGTAAATAGGGCTGGCAGCAAAAAGAGAGCTGCTACTATAAGTCTTTTTGTCATCACAGTAATTTCAGGGAAACGCAAATTTAATATTAACAAAATATTAACGGCAATAAATTTTGGATTAGTACCTTATAGTAAGACATGATACAAGGCTAAAAGTTTAAGCTTAAGTTGTTTGGTGGATTTAAAAATTTAATCGTAAATTCGCAGCCCCTTTTTGAGGAGGTAAATACGTTATTATAATCAGTTAATTACAAAACAGTTGTGGATACTTTAAGCTATAAGACTGTATCAGCTAACAAGCAAACAGTTAACAAAAACTGGCTTTTGATAGATGCCGAAGGAAAAACCCTTGGAAGACTGGCATCAGGTATAGCCTTTTTACTCCGGGGTAAGCATAAAACTGATTTCACTCCACACGTTGACTGCGGAGATAATGTTGTTGTGATCAATGCTGAAAAAATAAAATTCAGCGGGAACAAATACGAAGATAAAGAGTACGTTTCGCATACCGGTTATCCTGGAGGGCAACGTTTTACGAATCCAAAAGAGCTTTTGACCAAGCAACCTCAAAAAGTAGTTGAAGCAGCAGTAAAAGGTATGCTGCCAAAGAACAAGTTGGGACGTCAGCTTTTCCGCAACCTCTATGTATACATAGGTGCTGAACACAAGCAAGAAGCTCAACAACCCCAACCCATAGACTTAAATAAAATTAAATAAGAATAATGGCTGTAACGCATACCATAGGAAGACGTAAAACATCTGTAGCCCGCATTTTTATGAAAGAAGGCAAGGGCGCTATTACAGTAAACAGTAAAGATTACAAGTCTTATTTTAATACGGCTACCCTACATTATAAAGTAGAGCAACCATTAAAAGCTACTGATACACAGGGTTCTTATGATATTGATGTCAACATAACAGGTGGCGGAATCACTGGTCAGGCCGAAGCCATACGCCTGGGAATTTCCCGCGCTCTTTGCGATATCAATCCTGATTTCAGGGCTGCCCTTAAACCCGAAGGCTTTTTAACCCGCGATCCAAGAATGGTGGAGAGAAAGAAATTCGGCCAGAAAAAAGCCCGTAAGAAATTCCAGTTCAGTAAGCGTTAATATCTGGTTTAGTATCCAAACTTGCCGGGCGAAACTGATAAGGATGACCACCGGCAGGTTGTTTTTAGTGAATGTAAACAATAAAAAATGGCAAACGACAAAGTCAAGGAAATGCTTGATGCCGGAGTTCACTTCGGCCACCTTACCCGCAAATGGAATCCCCAAATGGCTCCCTACATCTTCATGGAGCGGAATGGTATTCACATTATTGACCTTTATAAAACCCAGGCTAAGTTAGAACAAGCCTCAGAAGCTCTTCGGAAAATAGCAGCTTCCGGCAGAAAAATCCTGTACGTAGCTACTAAAAAACAGGCCAAAGACATTGTAGCAGAGAATGCCGGAGAGGTTAACATGCCATATATTACAGAACGTTGGCCCGGAGGGATGCTTACTAACTTTGTGACTATTCGCAAAGCGGTCAAAAAGATGCAGGGTATCGACAAAATGAAGGAGGATGGAACCTTTAATACCCTCTCTAAAAAGGAAAGATTACAGGTAGACCGTCAAAGGGCCAAG
The DNA here is from genome assembly GCA_028277105.1 of Owenweeksia sp. Taxonomy (GTDB): domain Bacteria; phylum Bacteroidota; class Bacteroidia; order Flavobacteriales; family Schleiferiaceae; genus JANQHO01. Next base: position 35,251 of record JANQHO010000052.1, read on the forward strand.
CTGGAGAAACAGCTCGGTTCCATTGCCGATATGACCCGCCTGCCTGCCGCTTTATTCATTATAGATATCAATAAAGAGCATATTGCGGTAAAGGAAGCGCAGAAGCTTGGTATCCCAACATTTGCTATAGTTGATACAAACTCTGACCCCAGCCAGGTGGATTTTGCCATACCAGGTAATGATGATGCCACTAAGTCCATTCAGATTTTAGTGAGCCGTGTAACGGAAGCTATAAAAGGAGGCCTGGCTGAGAGAAAAGCCGATAAGGAAAAAGCTTCCAACGAAAAGCTGAAAAAAGCGGCTAACAAGAAGACCGCTGAGCCTGTAGAAGAAGCAGAAGGCAACGAATAACTTGATAAACATTTCTTAACGATAGTTTGACACAGGGGAAGGGATGAAAAGCAATTTTTATCCCTTTCTTAATTTTTAAAATTAAATTTTAATTATTTATAAAAATGGCAATAACAGCAGCAGACGTAAATAAGCTAAGAAAGCAAACCGGTGCCGGTATGATGGATTGTAAAAAGGCATTGGAAGAAGCTAACGGAGACTTTGAAAAAGCGATAGATATTCTTCGCAAAAAAGGTCAGAAAGTTGCCGCCAAACGTGCCGACCGTGAAGCTACTGAAGGTTGTGTTCTCGCGGGAACTACTGGCGGAAACAGCTTTGGTGCTATTGTTAGCTTGAATTGCGAAACAGATTTTGTAGCTAAAAATGAAAGCTTCATAGAGCTTACCCAAAATATCTTAAACCTTGCTTTGGAGCAAAAAGCTGTTGATAAGAACAGCCTTTTGAAGTTGAATATCAACGGGATGTCTGTAGAGGATAAACTCACCGAACAGACTGGTGTGATTGGTGAAAAATTGGAAATAGGGGCCTATGAAGTACTTGAGGCGCCTTTTGTAGCAAATTATATTCATGCGGGCAATAAACTGGCCACCATTGTAGGAATGAGTGAAGATGCTGATGAAGCCGGTAAGAACGTAGCTATGCAAGCCGCAGCTATGAATCCGGTTGCCCTCAATCGCGAAGAAGTGCCTCAAGAGGTAATAGAGCGCGAGCTTGAAGTAGGTAAAGACCTGGCCCGGCAAGAAGGTAAGCCTGAAGAGATACTGGACAAAATAGCCCAGGGTCGCTTGAATAAATTCTTTAAAGAAAATACTTTGTTAGAACAGGAGTATATCCGTGATAACAAATTAAATATTACCAAATATCTCGATACTGTTAAGAAAGGCCTTACTCTTACCGGTTTTAAAAGAGTAGGTTTGGGAGTATAAAAGACCGATTTCAACTTTAATACTAAAAGGGAAGCTGTTATGCTTCCCTTTTTTATATGTTGGTTTTTCTAATCGGGTAACCACCAAAATTTTAGGTGTAGGTAATTTCTTCCTTTTATATTTGCTTCAATTATTCCTAAAAAAAGCCTCATGAAGTATAAGCGCATCCTTTTAAAATTAAGTGGAGAGGCCTTGATGGGCGATCAACAATATGGCATTAACGGACAGCGATTAAGGGAGTATGCTGACGAAATTAAGGAAGTAGCCGATGCCGGAGTTGAAATAGCCATAGTTATTGGAGGAGGGAATATCTTCAGAGGTCTTAAAGGAGCCAGTGAAGGAATGGACCGTACCCAGGCTGACCACATGGGTATGCTGGCTACGGTAATTAATGGCTTGGCCTTACAATCTGCTCTGGAGGAAATAGGAGTGAAAACTCGCTTACAGAGTGCCATTGAAATGGATAAAGTAGCCGAGCCTTTTATCAGGCGTAGGGCAATTCGTCACCTAGAGAAAGGCCGGGTGGTAATCTTTGGAGGTGGAACCGGAAATCCATATTTTACAACAGATACCGCAGCTACCCTGCGGGCTATAGAAATAGATGCTGAGGTAATACTGAAGGGAACCCGGGTGGATGGTATTTACAGTGCTGATCCCGAGAAAGATAAGAGTGCAGTTAAATACGATACCCTTTCTTTTAGGGAAGTCTATGAAAAGGGGCTTAATGTGATGGATATGACGGCCTTTACCCTCAGCAAAGAAAATAAACTGCCTATTTTAGTTTTTGATATGAATACTCCCGGGAATCTTAAAAAAGTGGTTTCCGGTGAATCTGTAGGAACCCTGGTTGAGAACTGAAAGTTTAAATCTCAAAAATAATGGAGGAATTAGATCTGATTTACGAAGAAGCAGAGGACAATATGAAGAAGTCCGTTGCCCACCTTGAAAAAGAACTGGTTAAGATAAGGGCTGGTCGTGCCAACCCCAGTATGCTTGACGGTGTTAAGGCGGAATATTACGGTTCCCTTACACCACTTAACCAGGTTGCCAATATCAATTCAACGGATGCCAGAACACTTACAGTACAACCCTGGGAGAAATCTTTGATCCCGGAAATAGAAAAGGCCATTTTAAACGCTGGCCTGGGTTTAAACCCCCAGAACAATGGTGAAATGGTGATCATCAATATCCCGGTTTTAACCGAGGAAAGGCGTAAAGACCTGGCCAAACGTGCCGGATCCGAAGCTGAAGACGCACGGGTAGGCATCAGAAACTCCCGCAAGGAAGCTAACGATATGATAAAAAAACTCGAAGGCGTTTCAGAAGACATCATTAAAGATGCTGAAGATGAGGTACAGAAAATAACCGATAGCTATATTCAGAAAGTAGATAATATATTGAAGAAAAAAGAAGAAGAAATAATGCTGGTTTAAGTTACGATTTACCCGCTACACAAATAACGAATTCCCCTTTTGGGGAATTTTTTTTGACCTGTTCTTTCAATTCAGCGATGCTGCCTCTTACTGTTTGCTCAAATTTCTTTGAAATTTCCCGCGAATAGGAAGCCTTTCGATCAGCTCCGAAATAGTTTTCAAGATCAGTAAATGTTTTGAGCAGGCGATAAGGAGACTCGTAAAAAATCATGGTTCTGCTTTCATTGGCTAAAAATTCCAGGCGACTTTTCCGTCCTTTTTTTGCCGGTAAAAACCCTTCAAAAACAAAGCTATGTGAGGGGAGTCCTGAATTGACCAGGGCCGGAATAATAGCATTGGCTCCCGGCAGGGTTTGTACCTCTATGCCGTTGTTTATGGCAGCTCTTACCATCAAGTAACCAGGATCAGATATTCCAGGAGTTCCAGCATCACTGACCAGGGCAAGGGTTTTACCGGATTTCATTTCTTTAACTAATGATGCTGTGATTTCATGCTCATTATGCATATGATAAGAACGCATGGGAGTGTTTATTTCAAAATGCTTTAAGAGTTTTCCGCTGGTCCGGGTATCTTCGGCTAAAATAAGATCAGCTTCCTTTAACACCTCGATCGCCCTGGGAGTAAGATCACTGAGGTTCCCGATGGGGGTGGGTACAATAAACAACATTCCGCTCATCAAATAAAATTTTCCCTGTCCAGGTGCTCCGAAGGATCCCAGAAAAGCTCATTCCACTCTTTAACCTGATCGTCAATCACCTCTATACCTTCAGATTCGAGTAAGTCTTTCATAACATTGCTACCGCCAAAGTGATGCTTCCCGGTCAGTAAACCGTTACGGTTCAAAACCCGGTGAGCGGCTATATCGGGCATACCCACAGAAGCATTCATGGCGTAACCTACCATGCGTGCACTGTTAGCAGCACCAATAAACCTGGCAATGGCGCCATAGCTGGTTACTCTGCCGTAGGGTATTAGCCTTACCACCTCATAAACGCGTTCAAAAAAATCAGTACTTTTTGTCAAAACAGAATTGAATGTAAGTTATAGTTTTATTTTTTTTCCGGTACATCATCTCGTAATGGGTTTTAACCTGATGAAGAATATGATTGGACTCATTGAGCTGGAGATCAATATCGTGATAAGCTTCCAAAATTGGATACCCCAGTATTTGTAATACCCCATGAGTGTAGCCGTGAAGAAATTCACTATCTGTTTTAAGATGAACAATTCCTTCAGGTTTCAGTATTTTTCTGTATTTATCCAAAAAGTCCGGATTGGTTAAACGGTGTTTGGCCCGTTTATATTTAATCTGTGGATCGGGAAAAGTGATCCATATCTCATCTACTTCGTTCTCAGCAAAGCAAAAGTCAACTAACTCAACCTGGGTTCTGAGGAAAGCTGCATTTTTCAATTCTGCCTGTTCTACTTCTTTGGCTCCATACCACAGCCGGGCTCCTTTAATATCGATACCGATGAAGTTCTTAGAAGGAAAGCGTTTAGCCATGGCAACAGTGTACTCTCCTTTTCCACAGCCTAGCTCCAAAACCAACGGTTTATCATTCTTAAAAAACCGCTGTTTCCAACAGCCTTTTAAACTATACTTACTCATTACTTCCTCCCTGCTGGGCTCCAATACGTGAGCGAAGTTTTCGTTTTCCTTGAAGCGGCTCAATTTCTTTCGCGTCATGAGGCAAAATTAAACAAGCTATTTTTTGCAACTTGCCTCGCAGATGCAGAATAGCGGAAAGATACTTTTTGGTGTTTTGAATTGGGGCCTGGGTCATGCCACACGTTCGGCTATCCTTATCAAAAAACTGGCGGAAAGCAGCTGGGAACCTATAATAGCCAGTGATGGCGAGGCGTTATTGTATTTAAAGAACCAATTTCCCCAATACTCTTTTCTCGAATTACCCTCTTATCACATAGCTTACAGCAAGCATAGCAATCAGTTGGGAATAGTATTCCGGCAGTTGCCAGCAATCTACGGGGCCGTTTCAAAAGAAAAAGAAATAGTAAGAGTATTTATACGGGAAAACCCCAGTGTAAAAGGAGTAATATCTGATAATCGTTTAGGCTTTTATCATCCGGGCGTTCCCTCGGTTTACATTACTCACCAGCTTAATCTCCAGGCTGGTTGGCTTAACGGGTTGGCCTCAAGATCTCACCGTTTTTTCATCCATAGGTTCAGTGAATGCTGGGTGCCTGATTTTGAAGATCCGCTCAAAAGCCTTGCAGGCAAACTCAGCAAGGGATCAGATATACAGATACCCTTGAAATACTTAGGCCCGTTGTCCCGCTTTAGCGAAACGGGTGTTATCCCAGTGAAAAAAAAATACCTCTACTCAGCTGTATTGAGTGGTCCCGAGCCTCAGCGTAGCATACTGGAAAGAAAAGTTGTTGATTTTTTTTCGGACAGTAAAGAACCCTGTGTGTTGGTAAGAGGTACAAAAAAGGCTACAGTTTTAAATGCCGGAACTAATGTAAAAGTGATTGATATGGCTGGAACAGAAGAACTATATGATGTTATAACTTCTTCTAAGCTACTGATCAGCCGTAGTGGCTATTCTTCGATTATGGATTATTACTATTTACAGGCTAAAGCCCTGCTTATTCCTACACCTGGCCAAACAGAACAGGAATATCTTGCCCAAAGACTAAGAGATAAAAAGTTGTTTTACAGTTCGGATCAAAAAAAACTGAATTTTGCGGAAGACCTTAAAAAGGCGATGAGCTATTCGGGGTTTAGAAGTTTTGAGAGCAAAATAACTTCCTGGGAAGAATTATTTTCCCTTTTTGAGGGTAAAAGAAAATGTTGAACCCGCATCTTCGCTACTCCTTACATTAATGCTTTGCTTATGAGCCTCCAGAATGTGTTTTACTATGGAAAGGCCAAGTCCAGTGCCTCCCGCTTCCCGGGAACGGCTTTTATCAACCCGGTAAAAGCGTTCAAATATCCGGGGAATATCCTCCTGGGGTATACCTACACCATCGTCTGAAACCTCTGTCAGTATGTTATTATGCATGTCATAAAAGCGAACTTCAACTTTTCCTTTTTCCTTACCGTACTTAATTGCATTAGTTATCAAATTGATGATCACCTGTTCGATTTTTCCGCGATCGGCATAAACCTTAATGGGCTTTTCGTATTCTTTTTTGAGTTTCAATTTTATTTTCCGGTTTTTAGCCTTGTCTTCCAGGAGCTCAAATACTTCGTGAAGCAGGATAACAATATCAAAATTAGACAGATTGAGCTGAACCCTGTTGGACTCGAGCGCGCTAATGGTTTCCAGGTCTTCTATAATGTTGATCATCCGGTCTACCGATTTATTAGCTCTTTTTAAATACTTCCGGTTGATCTCGGGGTCGTCTAAGGCACCATCCAATAGAGTGAGCAGGTAGCCCTGGATGTTAAATACCGGGGTTTTTAACTCGTGGGAAATATTGCCTATAAATTCTCTGCGGAAAGACTCTCTTTCCTTGAGTTCCTGTATTTCGTTACGCCTTTGCTCGGCCCATTCTGATACCTCGCGGGTAACCATGTCCAGGTCAGAACTGCGTACAATTTCGTCCTCATCCAAATCATCTCCAACCTTTAGCTCGTGTATATTTTTGTAAATGATCTTTACTTTGTTGTAAATAAACTGTTCTACGGAAAAGCGCACCAATAAAAATGAAATAATAGTAGCCCATAAGGTGAGCATTGTAATGGCGGTCCAATCGAGATCGGCCTTGGTGAAAGTGTTGATAAGAATGACAGAACCCAGTACCAGTAAACCGAGTAAAAGGGATACGCTTAAGGCCAGTATGTTGGGACGTTCAAAACGCATTAAGGGAAAGGTAAGGTTTATGCTTCAAACTTATACCCCACTCCTTTAACGGTTTTGATGTATTTATCTCCGATTTTTTCGCGCAGCTTGCGGATATGAACGTCTATGGTTCTTCCACCAACCACTACTTCATTACCCCATATCTTATCCAGTATCTCATCGCGGTGAAATACTTTTCCCGGGCGGGAAGTCAGGAGTGAGAGCAGCTCAAATTCTTTACGAGGCAAATCCAGTTTTTTATCTTTATAGCGTACCTGGTATTTATCCAGATCAATGGTAAGGTTGCCAAACTCCTGGATAGAAGATGATTTTTGCGATTGCCCGTATCGTCTTAATAAGGCTTTGATCCGGCTTACCAATACTTTAGGTTTTATAGGCTTGGTAATATAATCATCAGCTCCGGCATCAAATCCTGCTACCTGCGAGTAATCCTCGCCCCGGGCAGTTAGAAAAGCTATAAGGGTTTCGTTGAGTTCAGGGGTATTTCTGATCTGGTCACAAGTTTCAATTCCATCCATACCCGGCATCATTACATCCAGTAAAATGAGGTGCGGGTTTTCCTTTTTGGCTATTTTCAAGCCTTCTTCTCCGTTAGAAGCAGTAATTACTTCGTAATTTTCCTTTCTTAGATTATAACTGACAAACTCAAGTATGTCAGGCTCATCATCAACCAGAAGAATTCTATAGTCGTTGTTTTTCATGCTTCTGTAATTTTTCCCAAAATTATATATATAAGACGTAGCCCTTCCAACCTTAACAAATCTTTAATACAGTATTATGAATATTATCCCATTGTTAAATAAGGGTTTTAGAAGTGTTTTGGGGCAGTTGTAATATTAAGTTATAATAACATTGCGAATATAAAGTTGATTGTATATTTATGAATCAGAAAATCAACTTGTTGGCTTTGGAAATAGCCCTTTAGACAAATAAATGGCCTGCCAAAATGAAAAATTATAACCAACCATATTGTTTTTTTCTTTTACTCAGGCGGTTATCAGTTATTTACTTCAATTGTTTTTCAAAGGTAACAGTTCATTAACAGAGGCTTAACACTACTCCTCTAATATTGCACTCGATTTTAATCTTAATCCTAAATTTTATTAAATCATGAGAAAATTATTTTTCGGTTTTGTAGCGGTAAGCGCTATGATATTCACTTCTTGTAGTGATGATGACGATGAACCCAACAATAATAATGACAACAACACTGCAGTAGTTGTTAAATCAGGTTCTATTACTTCTGACGAAACCTGGACTTCAGACAATATATACCGTCTTGACGGTAGAGTATTGATTACAGGTGGAGCTGAGCTTACTATTGAGCCAGGAACTATCATTAAAGCATCTCCGGGAACAGGTTCTTTCGCCTCTGCTCTTATTGTTACTCGCGAAGGTACTATCAACGCTCAGGGTACAGCTGAAGCTCCTATTATCTTCACCTCTATTGCTGATGACATTGAGCCAGGTCAAATTGAGAGTCCTAACCTAGATCCTACTAATAGTGGTCTTTGGGGTGGTGTTATCATCTTGGGTGATGCTCCAATCTCTGCTCAAAACTCTGGTGGTACAGATGTTACTGAATTACAAATTGAAGGAATTCCTACTTCTGTAGATGCAAAATACGGTGGTAACAATGCCTCTGATAACTCAGGGACTTTCACTTATGTTTCTATTCGTCACGGAGGTTCTAATATCGGTGCTGGTAACGAAATCAACGGTCTTACTTTAGGTGGTGTTGGTTCAGGTACTACTATCAACAATATCGAAATTGTAGCTAATCAAGATGATGGCGTTGAATGGTTTGGTGGAGACGTTGACGTTTCTAATGTTTTAGTTTGGAATAGCGGTGATGATGGTCTGGATACTGACCAGGACTGGATTGGTACTTGTTCTAACTTCTTGGTAGTAACACCTAGAAGCGGTTCCGCATTTGAATTAGATGGTCCTGAAGGTTCTTTAAACCGTGGTTTCCACACTTTCACTGACGGTGTTGTTTACGCTGGTGAAGATATTGATCACTTAGTAGACTGGGACGGTAGCACTAATGCTGCTGTTAGTAATGTATACTTTTTCGGAATACCCGCTTCTTACAGACAAATCTTAGATAATCCTGCTACTCCAGATGATGATGAGTCATTTGATCCAATTGAATCTTTTGGAGGTGATGGTTCAGGAACATCTACTAATTGGGAATATACACTAGCTGCTGGTGGTGCAACTGTAGCTGAGATATTCATTGGCGTTACAGCTACTATCTTAACTGAAGTAGGTCAAAACCAAAATACTGTTGGTTACAACGCTGACTTTGGTTGGACATGGGCTAGCCAATCTAATGCTCTTGCTTCAATCGGCCTGATGTAAGTCTTATTGACACTATTGTAAAAAGGCTTGCTTTATAAATTTTTATAAAGCAAGCCTTTCTTGTTTAACATACAAACTAAGAGAACAACAGCAATGGACATAACAATTAAAAAAACCTTCCTAATCCTGATATCATTTTTTTTATTGTGCAATATGGCCTATAGCCAAAAAGGAACAATTAGAGGGCAAATTATCGATGGAGAAAATGGGGAACCTTTATTTAGCGCTAATGCCATTCTTGTAGGTACTCAAAATGGAGCCACTTCAGATTTTGACGGGAATTTTGAAATTATTGCTGACCCTGGCACCTATGACCTTGAAATATCATTTATAGGTTTGAGTAGTGTAACCATTACAGGCGTTGAGGTTAAAGCCGGTGAAGTAACAATTATTGATGTAATTCAATTGAAGCCAGCTACTAATGAGCTAGCTGCAGTAACGATTACAGCCGAAGCTGTTAGAAATACGGAAGAAGCCTTGATTACAGCCAAACGAAAATCTGCCAATGTGATAGATGGTATATCAGCCTCTAAACTTCGTAAAACGGGCGACTCAGATGCTGGTGATGCAGTGAAGCGTGTTACGGGAGTTTCTGTAGAAGGTGGGAAGTACGTTTATGTGAGGGGATTAGGAGACAGGTATACTAAAACTATGCTTAATGGAGTAGATATCCCCGGTCTCGATCCAGATAAAAATAGCATACAGATAGATATTTTTCCTACGAACCTGATCAGTAATATGACAGTCCTCAAATCAGCATTGGCTGAGCTTCCAGCGGATTTTACAGGAGGAGTTGTAAATATTGAAACCCAAGAATTTCCCGTGGAAAAGATTTTTGAGGTTTCTGTAGGTGTAAGTTTTAACCCTGCAATGCACTTCAACAACAATTATGTCAATTACGATGGAAGCGGAACAGATTTTTTGGGTTTTGATGGTGGTGATAGAACAATACCAGATAGGTCAGGCGTAGCCCCACGTGCTAACTTTGAATCTGATGCAGAAGTAAATGAATTTGTAAAGAAGTTTAATAGAACTCTTGGCGCAGATATCCAGACTAGCCCGATGGATTTTGACTTGGGAATTTCTACCGGTAACCAGTACAATTTGAGTAATGGTAATAAGTTGGGTTATATTTTCTCAGCTACCTATAAAAACTCAACCAGGTTTTACGAAGAAGTAGAATTTGGCGAATATCAGCGTCCCACACCAGCTGGTGAGTATGAATTGTTAACTGCTGCTACTCAAAGGGGTAGTATGGGAGAAAATAATGTTTTGCTTGGCGGTTTGGGAGGTCTTTCTTATAAGACACCGGATTCAAAGTATAAACTTACCGTAATGCATCTGCAAAATGGAGAAAGTAAAGCTGCTCAATTACGCATTGATGTACCACAAGATATCCCGGGAACATCGGATTATCAAGCTTTTTCTAATAACCTAGAGTATGGTCAAAGGGGCCTCACCAATGCTTTACTAAGTGGTCAGCATTATATAAACGGAGGAAAGTGGCAGATAAACTGGACAGTTTCTCCTACTTTATCTAATATAACAGATCCGGATATCAGGAAAACGGCTTTTACTATTACAGCTGGGGATTCAATTTTTGCACCAGGTCAGGGTGGTAATCCTTTAAGAATCTGGCGTTATCTCAATGAAATTAACGCGGTTGGTAAAATTGATGTCATTAGAGAACATAGTCTATTTGAAAATGATGCTAAATTTAAATTTGGCGCTAGTCACGTATTCAAGGACAGAGATTATGAAATTATCCAGTATGATTTGGTTCCTAATGGGTTAGCCCCTGATTTCAGTGGTGATCCTGACGAAGTACTTATTGATGAGAACATATTTCCTGAAGGGGAATTATACTATCAGTCTTCAGTCCAGGCAGGCAAACCTAACCCCAATGAATATCAATCTAATGTTCATTATTCATCCTTATATGTATCTGAAGAATTCACCCCTGTTTTTAGGTTAAAGGCTATCGTTGGCTTAAGGGGCGAACTCTTTTTACAAAGACATACAGGTAGAGATGCAGACGGAGCAAACGATCCAAATAACCCTGAAGCCAATATACTGGATAATGAACTTGTGTTAGATGCTTTTGATTTATTCCCTTCTATAAACTTGATTTATCAGTTGAATGAGAATATGAATTTAAGAGGTTCATATTACAGATCAATTGCTCGTCCGTCTTTTAAGGAACTTTCTTTTGCCCAGATTTTAGATCCTATATCCAATAGAACATTTAATGGAGGCTTGTTTCAATACCCCGATTGGGATGGAAATTTAATTTCAACCCGAATTAACAATTTTGATATTAGATGGGAGCTTTTTATGGAAAGAGGAGAGTTGCTTTCAGTAAGTGTATTCTACAAGCAATTTAACAGCCCTATAGAACTGGTTAGGATACCAGCTGCCCCTAATAGTAACGACTTTCAACCTAGAAATGTGGGTGATGGTCAATTATTTGGAGCTGAATTTGAAATAAGAAAGTCACTTGCTTTTATAACCGAAAGCTTGAGCAATTTCATTTTTAGCGGCAATGTTACTTACACCTATTCAGAAATTGATATGACTGATGCAGAATTTTTTGCCAGGTTGGGAGCTGAAAAAGAAGGAGAAACCATAGAAAAAACCAGGGCAATGGCTGGACAGGCACCTTATATCATCAATGGTGGATTTTCTTACGACAATCGTAAATTAAACTTAAGTTCAGGAGTATATTATAATGTTAGAGGACGTACTCTAGAGGTTGTTGGTGGGCAATCTGTGCCAGATGTTTTCACAGAACCATTCCACAGTTTGAATTATACTTTGAATAAAACATTTGGAAAGGACAATAATATGTCTTTAAACTTTAAGGTTACCAATATCTTAAATGATGCCAGGGAGAGCTTCTTTGGTGCTTTTGGAGCTGAAGACCAGGTTTTTACAAGGCTTTTGCCTGGAACCGCCTTTTCTTTAGGCTTCGGTTACAAGTTCTAAACTTTAAATTTTTGGATTAAGATAAAAAGCCCGCTATTAGTGGGCTTTTTTTTATTTAATAATTACTTAACAATCAAAACAAAAAACCATTGTAAAGAGTAATAATTTTGCAATTCACAAAATCTCAATCTTATGAATAAAAAGTTACTATGTTCCTTGCTGGGTGCACTTGTCAGTGTCAGCACCTTTGCAACGGTACACAATGTTTCTGTTAGTTCCAACGTATTCACTCCCAGTAATCTGGTAATTAATGAGGGAGATACAGTTATTTGGACTAATATGGGTGGTAATCACAATGTCAACGGTTCTACTACTACTTACCCTTCCAATCCCGCTTCTTTTTCCAATGGTGGGGCATCTTCAGCTATGTGGACCTATCAGTTTGTTTTTCACGTCCCCGGAAATTACAGCTATCAATGCGATCCTCATGTAGGCCTGGGTATGACGGGTACCATCACAGTTAATGCCCTTTCAACTACATCAGATCTAATCCTGACAGGAGTAATAGATGGCCCTCTTCCCGGAGGTTTGCCCAAAGCGGTTGAATTATATGCCACTGCCGCTATCGCTGACTTAAGTGAGTATGGAGTAGCCCGTGCCAGTGGAGGTAGTGGAAGTTTAGGTCAGGCGGCTTATGTTATGCCTCCTGCATCGGCAACACAAGGTCAGTTTATATATATTACCGATGATTCAGCTGGTTTTAATAACTTTTTTGGATTTGATGCCGACTATGTGGATACCAATACCAGCTTTGATGCTATAGCGGGTAACGGGGATGATGCCTATGAACTGTATAGAAATAATATAGTGGTTGATGTAATGGGTGACGTGAACGTAGACGGTACCGGAGAGCCCTGGGAATACCTGGATAGCTGGGCGTACAGGCTTAATGGAACCGGACCTGATGGTTCCACCTTTATATTACCAAACTGGACTTTTGGTGGCCCTAATGTTCTGGATAACGAAACTTCCAATGCTACTGCTGCCACTCCATTTCCTATTGGAACGTATTCTCCTGTAGCTCCTCCTGCCCCTTCAGTGCCTATCTATAGTGTGGCTACAATTACTACCAATGATGTTGACAATATACCAGATTCACTTAATGTTAATTGTGGTATAGAAGGTATAGTTTTCTCAATCGATTTTGACGGAAACAATGGATACAGTTTTTATCTCGATGATGGTACCGGGGGTATCAATGTATTCAGCTTCAATGATGTATCGGGTTATACTAGCCCTATGGCAGGCGATTCACTTACTGTATGGGGTATCGTTGCTCAATTTAACGGCCTGACAGAATTAATCCCGGACTCAATAAGATTAAACAGCACCGGAAATGCTATCCCCAGTCCCAGTGATGTTACTACTCTCGATGAAACTACAGAGGGTGAGTACATTGAACTGAGAGACTTTAGCCTGGTAAACCCTGCTCAATGGCCTACTACCGGTAATGATGCTAATCTGGAGATTACCAATGGCAATGACACTTTAGTGATGCGTATTGACAGGGATACCGATATAGATGGAACTCCTGCTCCTACCGGAAGCCTGATTATCAGGGGAGCGGGTACTCAATTTGACGGAGGTACCGTGCCTTTGGATAGCGGCTACCAGATCTTGCCTTCTTCTTTGCTGGATATTATTGAAGTACCTAGCTATACCATTGCTGATGTCACCGGCTTTGATCCGGTTACAGGGGAAGCAGATTCTCTTGGTGTTATTTGCGAACTCAGAGGTACCGTATTTACTATCGACTTTGATGGCAATGCGGGTTACCAAATATACATGTATGATCAAACCGGAGGAATCAATGTCTTTAGCTTTAGCGATGTCAGCGGTTATACTAACCCTCAAATTGGTGATTCACTTCGAATAGTCGGGGAGATTTTGCAATTCAGGGGCCTCACGGAAATAGGGCCATATACGGTTTTGGTAGAAGCTACTGGTGTTCCCTTGAAATCACCAGAAGTTGTAACCACTCTTGATGAGTCAACCGAAAGTGAGTATATAAGACTCAATGGCTTTACCTTGGTCGATCCCAGTCAGTGGCCTACATCTTCTGGTGGAAGTGGTGTAAATTTAGATATTACCAATGGGCATGATACCTTAGTAATGCGTATTGACAGCGATACCGATATTTATGGTAATACTACACCCCCTGCCGGAGCATTTGACATTATCGGGGTAGGAGGACAGTTCGACAGCAATCCACCTTTACTGGATAATCATCAGATTTTCCCCAGGGATTCCAACGACATTATACCGGTAGACTTGCCTCAGTTGGCTATTACAGAGATAATGCCCAACTCAGGCCATCCGGCATCTATCAATGGCGATTGGTTTGAGGTAACCAATTATGGTACTACCAGTATCGACCTTTTAGGATTTAGCTGGGACGATGAAAGCCGTGAAGCCGGTAAGCATACCGTTACCACCAGCGTGGTATTGCCAGCCGGTGTGTCTGCTATTTTCCTGGAGGAAGAAAACCCTGATGATGCAGACTGGGCACAATCATGGGCACAGGCAGGGAATAACATCATCATCTTAAATGAAAATGATGAATTTGTTGACTTTTCAGGATTTAGCTCTAACGGTGACGAAGTAAGCTTGTGGGATGATGGCTTCAGATTATTGTCTTGCGTTGCCTATGACGCATCGGATGTTAATGCAGGTTTCTCTATAGAGGTTGACAACTCAGGGAATATTCTCGGCAGTTCAGTAAATGGTGTTAACGGAGCATATACTTCTGCTGACAGTGATGTGGGTAGCCCTGGCAACCTTCCTCCTTTTTCCCTTAGAGAATTGACAGATGATCGCATAGAGCTTTATCCCAACCCTACTTCTGATGTAGTGTTTATCAATACCGGGTCTAATGCTACCAAAAACATCCAGTTGATAAGCCTGGTAGGAAGAGTAGTATACAGCAATAGCACCACTGATGAAGTGATCGAAATAAACCTTAATAGTGTGCCTGCCGGTATTTATATTGTTTCTGTTGATAACGGAGAAGAGAAGATTACTGCACAGTTAATCGTGGAGTAATACCGTTTTCTTTAATTTATAACATTTATAAAAAAAGGGGTGTCTTGGTATAAAAGACATCCCTTTTTCTAATTTTACATATTTGTCCTTTCAAGTAGCAGTTGATTAAAAATGAGTTTCGGTCTCTTTGATTTTTTAAAAGTTATAGGTTCACTGGGCCTTTTCATCTATGGGATGAAGGTGATGAGTGAAGCTATACAGAAAGTGGCCGGGAACAAAATGCGCCAGGTTCTGGGGGCTATGACCTCTAATCGGTTTTTCGGGATTTTTTCAGGTTTATTGATTACTACCCTGGTTCAATCTTCATCAGCTACAACTGTTTTGGTAGTGAGCTTTGTAAACGCAGGTCTTATTACTCTGGCTGAATCAATAGGGGTTATTATGGGTGCCAATGTTGGTACTACGGTTACCGCCTGGTTGGTTTCGCTTTTAGAATTAGGCAGTTTTAGTATCAGCTTACTTTGTTTGCCCATTATTGCCTTTGGATTTCCCATGATGTTTTTTTCGCGGGAAAAGGTGAGGCTTTGGGGAGAAGTACTGATAGGCTTTGCCCTACTTTTTTTAGGGCTGTCGTTTATGAAGGAAATAGTACCTGATTTTAGCAGTAATCCCGAGGTTCTCAGCTTTTTGAGCGAGTCTAATTACAGCGACAGATCACTCTTAGGAAAATATATCCTTAGCCTGGGTTTTGTAATAGTAGGTATTGTTATTACAGTTATTGTTCAGTCTTCCAGTGCAGCTATGGCTCTTACATTGGTAATGTGCAATCAGGGTTGGATTTCTTTCCCCCTGGCAGCAGCATTGGTATTAGGAGAAAACATTGGTACAACGGTAACGGCAAATCTGGCTGCATTAGTGGGCAATGTTCACGCTAAAAGAGCCGCCCGTTCTCATTTGATCTTTAACGTAATGGGAGTAGGCTGGGCTTTATTGATCTTACCTGTTTTTCTGAAGCTTATAGCCTATTTATCAGAATTAGTTACCGGAGCCAATCCATTTGATGAGTTTACGGGCATACCTATAGCCCTGGCCTTATTCCATACTATTTTTAATATAGTTAATGTATTGTTGTTAGTGAGTTTTATACCCTTGATAGCCCGAATAGCTATATGGATGGTTCCCTCCAAGAAAACAGAAGATGAGGAATTCAGCCTCGATTACATTGGTAGCGGCTTAATGGAAACCCCTGAGCTCTCTATAGTTGAGGCGAGAAAGGAGCTCATAAAATTTGCGGATCTTATGCGCAGAGCTTTTAAGTATATCCCTTTACTGGTAACAGAAATGGATGAAAAAAAACTACAGCAGTATACAGATCAGTTGCGCAAATACGAAGACATAGGAGACCGCATGGAAATTGAGATATCGGATTACCTGAGTAAAGCTTCCAAAGGAGAGCTTAGCTCTGACGCAAGCAATACCGTACGAAGTATGCTTAACATAGCCAATTATCTGGAGCGAATAGGTGATATATACCTGGAAGTAAGCCGAAATCTTACCAACAGAAAAAGAAAGAAAGCCTACTTTACCCAGGAAATGAGAGATAATATATTGAAATATGCTACTAAAGTGTCTCTTTCTCTGGATATGATGGTAAAGAACATTGAATCTCCCGAAAACAAAATAAATCATATTGAGGCCAATGCCCTGGAAGATGAACTGAATGAGTATTACCAACAACTCAGGGAAGATTATATTAAAAAACTTGAAAAGGGAAAATTCCGTTTGGAGAGCGGTATATATTACAGTGATTTACTTGCCGAAATGGAACGTATAGGCGATCATGCTGCCAGTATAAGTCAAAGTTTGACCCGTTACGATGATCCTATAGTTCAGGAATAAAGATCATAGGGCTGCTGAGCATATTACTCACATTACCATTACGATCAAATAACTGAAAATCAAAGCGCACCGAATCTACATTGGCATTTTCAGGATAAGCCAGGTAACTAAAGGTAGTAATCAGGTCACCCTCCAGCGTTTTATTTTGACCTTCCGGTGTGAGGTTAGGAATGATATTGTGGAAGAAGAGGCAGGTGTCATTGGGAGTGATTTCTACTAAAGAACCGCTTACCTGCTCAAAGTATTTTATTCTGAGATCATAGCTGTTGACGTTACACGGATCCAGATTGTTCGTATTATCCCTGCCAATGTCTCCATCGCCATCAGTAAAATAAACGGTAAGGAGTATTTCTCTTCGGTTGGTACTGGGATCGTCCACTATTTCATGCGATCTCCATTCCAATTTGGGAGTATCGGAAAAGTTTTCATTCTTCCGGCAGGAAACCACTGACAAGAACAGGCTAAGAGATAATACTATTACTTTTGAGTTGAAATTGATCATACAGGATTTACCAGTGTTAAAGCCAACGGTGAAAAACCGCCATTATTTCAAAAATAAGATTTTCAAACTTGAAAATGATAATGATTTTGCCTTAACCGCTTTGGAGCTTTTTTATTACCAGGCTCTACACAATAAAATTTACAGCCACTACCTGGATCTGTTAGGTATTGAACCTCAAGATATCACACGATTTGAACAGATACCACATTTACCTATTTCTTTTTTCAAAAGCCAGGTAGTGAAATCCGGCAATTTCAAAGAAGATATGATCTTTACCAGTTCAGGCACTACTTCAACCGGGCAAAGCCATCATTTCGTTAGAGAGGTAGCGTTATATGAACAGTCCTTTACAAAAGCCTTCCGGCTTTTTTACGGCAATATTTCAAACTGGTGTATTATAGCGCTATTGCCTTCTTACCTGGAGCGTGAGGGTTCTTCCCTGGTGTATATGGTTGATAAGCTCATCCAACTATCGACCGATGAAGACAGTGGCTTTTACCTTTACGAACATCGCCAGTTGCTGGAGGTACTGGAACGGAAAAAGATTGATAAAAGAAGTACTTTGCTGTTTGGTGTGAGTTTTGCCTTGCTGGATTTAGCTGGAGAAAACCACCTTAAAATGCCTGAGCTTGCCATTGTGGAAACCGGAGGCATGAAAGGCAGGCGCAGGGAAATGACCAGGAAGGAATTACACCACCATATAAAAGCTTCCTTTGGAGTTGAAAATGTACATTCAGAATACGGCATGACCGAACTACTTTCCCAGGCGTATTCTACTGAAAAGGGCAGGTTTAAAACCCCACCCTGGATGAAAATAAGCATCAGGGACACCAGGGATCCCTTTTCAAAAGCCGGTCATCAGAAAACGGGTGGTATCAACGTTATGGATCTGGCCAACATTGATAGTTGTGCCTTTATAGAAACAGAAGACCTGGGTAGGTTAATGCCTGATGGTAGCTTTGAAGTTTTAGGTAGATTTGACCAGGCCGAAGTAAGAGGCTGTAATCTTTTAGTTGTATAAATATGAGATCATTATTCTTAAGTGTTTTTCTCGCATCAGGGTTATTTGCCAGTGCTCAATTCCTGGAAGAAACGACTTCTGTACTTGATAAAAAGAATGGAGCCCCCCTTTTTGAACTCAGGGAAGGCGAAAGCATTTATACTGCACAGCCAGCAGAGGGTTGGTATAAGATCAGTAAGAAAGTTTGGATAGACCCGTCAAACCTCTTTGAAAAGAAAATAATGGCCGGGACTAAATTGATGAATAAAGAAGGGGAAGAAATAGGCCATACCATGACAGAAGTAAAAGCTTACGACATCAAAGAAGTAGAAAAATTTCGCGGTAAAAACTTACAAACAGCTATCATCAAGGGTTACGTGTTTAAAACCAAAATTAAAGACGGCTCTATTCCCGAAGAAAAGGTGGAAGAGCTACTGGGCATTAAAAACAGAAGGGATCAGATAAAAGGATTTGAAGAGCTTTTTGATATGTATCAGTTTGAAGAAAGAACTTTTGATGATCTCAATGTAAAAGTGCTCCGGGCTTTCAATACTACTACAGGAGATGAAGCTGATTTTAGGTTAATATTGGTTTATCGCAGTGAAACCAGCCTATATGCCATAATTACTAACGATCACACTATCGATGCACCCAGGGTAAAAGATGAAAAGGAAGAAGGTGATTTCAGGATTATCTATTTCTACAAACCCAGCCAAAGCCAGCGGGAGTTAATGGATACTATTTTGTATACCTATCTGGCTTTATAGTTTATAAAGCTCTGAGAGGAGTTCCATAAACGTACATTTCTTCTAAATTGGGGCTTACAGAACCGCCTTTAGGTTCCAGGGTTACAGCAAAAGCCTCAGCCTCCGGAACTTCCCCTACTTCCAAAAGCGTATTAGCTTCTGTTAGCATGCGAAATACTCCCATATCAATGGGTTGTCCGTCTTTTAATGCCCACAGCTGGTAATCTTTGTCAGGAGGAGGGGCGGGTAGCTTCTTCACATCGAGATAAACTTTTTGATTGGAGGCATTCCAATATACATCAGCCCTGAGGTTAGAGTCTCGGTTGGTCACACCTTTCATAGCAAAAATGGCTGTATTAGGATCGCGTAATATTTCAAGATTTTTTTCCAGTAGCTGGTAATTGGTTACCATAATTTGTTGATCCTGTTCCAGTTCAGAAATTCGCAGGTTTAATTTCAGTAGTTTATCTTCATATCTCTCAACAGATTGATGTTGAGTAACGTTAATTCCAAGGCTCGCAATAAGAGCAATGGAAACAGCTACCAGCCAAGGGCTAAAATACTTTTTTGGCGCCTTATTGATTCTGGAAGTCTTGGCAGAGTCTTTGTCAAATGCTGCTTTCAGTATCTTATTTTTCCATTCTGGCTTAGGGTTTATGGCATAAGCTCTGGATAGGTCTTCAAGTGTTTTTTGAGCCTTCTCAAGCACTTCTTTTATTTCAGGATGGGCCGCGGCCATCTTTTCCAATTCCTGGGATTCGGCTTCAGAAAGAGCACCTACTGCGTATGCTTCGATAATTCCAGATCCTATGTATTCTTTAATATCCACTTCTGTTATCAGCCGTGATTAAATATCTTCCTTAGTTTTTCCAAAGCAGCTTTTGTTCTGCTCTTAACCGTACCTATCGGTATATTGTAATCTTCAGAAATCTCTTTTTGAGTATAGCCTTCAAAATAAGACAGCTGTATAATCTGTTGTTGCTCCTCGGGCAATTTTTTGAGCAATTCATTTAACCCGATGTGCTGAGGATCAAATTTTCGATTGCTTTCCAGGCTATATACGAAATTACTGATCTCACGGTTTTGGAGGTCGTTCCGATTAGCTTTAGACCGCAGGTAATCGATACAATGATTTCGTGTAAGATTAAGCATCCAGGTGTAAAGGGAGCCTTTAGACTGGTTGTAATGATTGCGCTTTTTCCAGATCTTTATGATCACATCATGCAAGATGTCCTGGCTTAATTCTTCATTGCGTACTATTTTTATAATGATACCGTACAAGGCGGCAGAGTAAGAATCATAAATATAAGAGAGGGCAGCCTTGTTTCCTTTGCTGAACTCTTCTATGAGGTTTTCTTCGGTTATTTGGAGGCGTCTTACCGGCAAAGCGTCATAATTACAAAACAAGATGCTTAAAAAAAATGATACTGAGAAATCTTTAAGCCGGTAGCCAGGAAATTAAAACTATATAAAGGTAAGGAGGAAGTAGTTCTTTTTTCCCTTTTGCACTATGACATAACGATCTTTTACCAGGTCATCAGTTTCAAGCTGTTTATCGAGGCTTATTTTTGTTTTATTGATACTTACTCCGTTGGCCTGTATCATTTTACGGGCTTCACCTTTGGAGGAAAAAACGCTGGTTTCACCGGCTAATAATTCCAAAATGGGTATACCGTTATTTAGTAAAGAACGGGAAACTTCAAATTGAGGAACTCCGGCAAATACAGCCAATAAGGTTTTTCCATCCAACCTTCTCAATACCTCTTCGGTAGCTTTACCAAATAAAATATCCGATGCCTGCTGTGCTTTTTCCAGTTCTTTTCTGGAATGAACCCTTTCGGTAATTTCTTCCGCCAGAGCCTTTTGCAGTTTTCTCAAATGAGGAGCTTCGCGGTGCTCTGCAATTAAAGAGTTTATTTCGTCTTGTTCCCGCAGTGAAAATATTTTGATAAAGTTCTCGCAATCTTCATCTGCTGCATTGAGCCAGAACTGGTAAAACTCATAAGGAGTGGTCTTTTCGGCACTCAACCAAATATTGCCTTTTTCCGATTTGCCAAATTTAGTCCCATCAGCCTTTTTAATTAAAGGGGTGGTAAGGGCAAAAGCTTCGCCTCCGCTTTTCTTCCTGATGAGTTCTGTCCCTGTAGTAATATTGCCCCACTGATCGCTACCACCCATCTGAAGTTTTACTCCCTTGTTTTGGTGAAGGTGATGAAAATCATATCCCTGCACCAGTTGGTAGGTAAACTCAGTAAAAGACATACCATTCTCAAGGCGGTTTTTAACCGAGTCTTTGGCCAACATATAATTAACGGTGATATACTTGCCTACATCCCTGATGAAATTTAAAAAGGTAAAATCTTTGAACCAGTCGTAATTATTGACAATCTCAGCAGAATTTTCACCACAGTTAAAGTCGAGGAATTTTTCGAGTTGAGCCTTTTGGCAGGCCAGATTATGCTGTAATACTTCTTCGGAAAGTAAATTGCGTTCTTGTGATTTACCCGAGGGGTCGCCTACCATGCCAGTAGCACCCCCAACTAAAGCAATGGGCTTGTGACCAGCCCTTTGAAAGTGAACCAGGGTCATGATCTGCACCAGATTGCCCACACCCAAAGAATCGGCAGTAGGGTCAAAACCGATGTAACCGGTTACCATCTCTTTATTGAGCAGTTCCTCAGTGCCGGGCATGATATCGTGAAGCATACCCTTCCACTTCAAATCCTCTACAAAATTTTTCATAAGGGTTTAAATTGCTGGCTTGCCGCGCAAAAGTATAACTTCGCATAAGCTTAACAAAGGCAAAGATGATAGTTGTTACCGGAGGAACAGGGCTTTTAGGCTCTCACCTCATCTACCAGTTAGTATGCAGTGGTTCAAAAGTGAGGGTAATTCACAGAAAAAGCTCGGATTTAAACCTTTTAGAAAAGGTATTTGGGTATTATTCACAGAACACAGTGACTTTATTGCAGAATGTGGAATGGTTTGAAGCTGATCTTATGGATATCACTGCTGTAACAGATGCTTTAAACGGAGCCAGGCAGGTTTATCATTGTGCAGCAATAGTTTCATTTGAGGGGAAAAAGGCCGGCCCAATGCTGCACTTCAATCCTGAAACTACAGCCAATGTGGTGAATGCAGCTCTTGCCAATAATGTTGAAAAGCTGGTTTATGCCAGTAGTGTAGCTGCTTTGGGGCGCAAAGAAAGCAGCGAGTACATCGATGAACAAACAGAATGGGTCGAAAGCAAACACAATAGTGCTTATGCAAAAAGTAAGTACTTAGCTGAGCTGGAAGTTTGGAGGGGTTTTGAAGAAGGGTTAAAAGCGGCTATAGTAAACCCTTCCATTATTCTGGGCCCAGGTAATTGGAAACAGGGTAGTTCCGCTATTTTTGACCGGATTGCAAGGGGATTTAAGTATTATACTCTGGGTACCAATGGGTTTGTTGATGTAAGAGATGTTGTACAGTCTATGATTTTGCTGATGAATAGTAATATCAGCGGAGAACGCTTTGTAGTGGTTTCAGAGAACCTAAGTTACAAACTTGTCTTTAGCTGGATAGCAGAAGAAATGGGATTAAAAAAACCATCGGTGGAAGTGCAACCATGGATGAGTGCATTACTCTGGCGGCTTGAGAAATTGCGTACTACCATTTTTGGCGGCAAGCCTTTTCTTACCAGGGAAACCGCCCGTACTGCTCAAAATGCCTATTTTTACGATAATGGTAAAATAAGGAATGAGCTAGATCTCGAATTTCGGCTCATTTCAGAATCCGTTAAGGATTTTTCCCGTCTTTATCAGAAGGATTTCCCATCTTAGAAGGCTTTTTTTTGAGCACATTCTTTTCAAGGGAGTCGATGATGGCCTGGTGTTTATTGTTCAGGCTATCGTTGTGCTGCAGATTTTTGGCAGGTAGGATTTCTATTGAATTGAGCTCTTCGATAACCAATTCATATATTTCATCCATCACTGCGGGGTTATGGTTGTAAAAATCAAAGCTCTTTTCAAATTTTTCCTTAGAGATATTGTGCTTATCGTAAACCTTGTGATAGTAATGCTCAACCGTTAAAGTATCCCCCATTATTTTACGGCCTATTTTGGCTCCTTCTACCAGATGAACATCAGTGAGAATAGCTACCATGCTATCTTGACTCAAAATACCAGGGGGAGGGGTGAAATTGTTATCCTTATTGCTACAAGCTATTAAAAGAACAATAACAAAAAGCTTAACGTACAAATTCAAGTCGCTGGGCATTGCGTTTTTCATTGAAACGGCCATTTTCGTAAGCCAGCTGTCCGTTTAAAAAAGTGTGGGTTATCCGCGAACGGAAAGTGGTTCCGTCAAAAGGGCTCCAGCCGCATTTATACAAAATGTTATCTCGTTTTACCGTCCAGGGGCGTGAAGCATCTACTAATACCAAATCAGCAAAGTAGCCTTCGCGTATAAAACCACGTTCTTTTATGTTAAAGAGTATGGCCGGATTATGACACATTTTTCTCACCAGCATTTCTACACTCATATGTTCATCCCGTACAAATTCCATCATAGCGGGAAGAGCGTGCTGCACCAAGGGGCCACCACTGGGGGCTTTGGTGTAGACATTTTTCTTTTCTTCCAGTGTGTGAGGGGCATGGTCTGTAGCTATAACGTCAATTCGCCCATCTACTACAGCTGCAAAAATAGCCTGCCGGTCATTTTCGGTTTTAACAGCGGGGTTCCACTTGATAAAAGTGCCTTTCTTCCGGTAATCGTGTTCATTAAACCAAAGGTGATGAATACAGGCCTCAGCGGTGATCTTTTTTTCCGCGAGAGGAATTTTGTTAGTGAAAAGCTCGGTTTCCTCAGCTGTACTTATGTGATATATATGTAAGCGGGCATCGTATTTTTGAGCCAGCTCCACCGCTTTGTTCGAAGATTTAAGGCAGGCTTCCCGGCTGCGGATCTCGGGATGGTACTCTATGGGAATGTCGTCTCCATAGCGATCCCTAAACTGCTCTTCATTAAAGGTGATAATATTTTCATCTTCACAATGCGTAATGATCATTAAAGGGCTCTCTGCAAAGATCCGGTCAAGGGCATTTTCTTCATCGACCAACATGTTGCCGGTACTGCTTCCCATAAAAACTTTGAGCCCCGGGATTTTAGAGGGGTCGGCTTTTTTGATCTCTTCAATATTGTCATTGGTAGCCCCGAGGTTAAAACCATAATTAGCCCATGAACTCTGTTTGGCGATATTGTATTTGGCCTCTAATAGTTCAATTGTAGTAGCCTGTGGCAGTGTATTAGGTTGCTCGATAAAAGAGGTAATACCACCGGCCAGGGCTGCTCTGGATTCAGATTCAATGGTAGCTTTATGCGTAAGTCCGGGCTCTCTAAAATGAACCTGGTCGTCAATTATCCCAGGTAACAGGAATTTACCTTCGGCATCGACCAGTTCGGTGTCACCATCTCGCTGGTTGAGATTACTATCGATCTTGGTTATTCTTTCACCTTCTATGTAAAGATCACCTTCTCGTACTTCCCCTTCGTTTACTATCCTGGCATTCTTTATCAGGATTTTTTTCATTCTATTGGAAAACTTATTTATAACGTCTCAGCAAATTTCGGAGTTTAAGTTGTAATACTCCAAAAACAGCTTCACGAATAATGTTTTTAGACATTTTAGACTTACCTGCCGTTCGATCGGTAAAGATCACAGGTATCTCTTTGAGCTTGAACCCCAGCTTCCAGGCAACATATTTCATTTCTATCTGGAAAGCATAACCTACAAACCTGATTTTATCAAACTTGATCTTTTCCAGCACTTTTCTGCGATAACAAATAAAGCCTGCAGTAGTGTCCTCTACGGGTATTCCAAGGATAACCCTCACGTAGCGGGAAGCAAAATAGCTGAGCAACACCCGGCTCATAGGCCAGTTAACGACATTAACTCCTTTTATATAACGCGAACCAATAGCCACGTCAAATTCTTCCAAACGGCATACACTATCGAGGCGTACCAAGTCTTCCGGGTTATGCGAAAAGTCGGCATCCATTTCAAAAAAATATTCGTAATCCCTTTCAAGACCCCACCTAAAAGCATCTAAATAAGCTGTTCCCAGGCCGAGTTTACCCACTCTTTGCAAAAGATGTAAACCAGAATATTCTTTTTGCAGGGATTTAACTATTTCGGCAGTTCCATCAGGAGAGTTGTCGTCAACTATCAGAATATCAAAAGGTTTAGGTAGGTCAAAAACCTTTCGGATGATCTTTTCGATATTCTCTTTTTCGTTATAGGTTGGTATAACAACTATTGCGTCAGACAATGTACAGTTTCCTTAAATAGTGATTGCCAAAAATAATTAAACTAAGTTCTCACGCTTCCCGAAAGGAAAAAACGGCTTATTTAGTAAACTATTTCAGATAAAGCAGCAGCAATATTTAATAGTTTACTTTGTTTTTCAATTTTAACAATTATTGAGCCGAATGGATTTTTACGGTAAAAAGAATCTCTGGAAGTTTATATTGTTGTCTTTTGCTGTATTGATTGGCGCGGCAACCTTGTGGTATACAGAAGATTTTCTTGAGCAATTGCGCAAAGAAGAGATCAAAAAAGTAAACCAGTATGCCGAAGCTATAAACTTCATATTACAAGCTGATAATGATGATAACCTGAACCTGGCTTCCAGTATTTTGGAAGATTATACAGCTACCATTCCCATGGTACTTACAGATGCAGAAGGAAAAATCATCAGCATAAGCAACCTGGATGAAAAAAGATCCACAGACACCGCCTGGATAAGGCACAGAATGCTGGAAATGGCTAGCGAGAGGGAACCTATTGAAGTATTGGACAACGGCAAGCCGCGCAGTTATATATATTACGAAAACTCCCTGCTTCTTACTAAACTCCGGCTTTACCCTATCGTTTTACTGATCGTTATTTCTGTTTTTGTGGGGATTGCGTATATCGCTTTTAGCAACGCCCGCAAAGCAGAACAGAACCAGGTTTGGAACGGATTAGCCAAAGAAACCGCACACCAGATAGGAACCCCGCTTACCTCTTTAATGGGGTGGATTGAATTGTTAAAGGACAAGGATGTAGGAGAGGAGATGATAAAGGAAATGGAAAAGGACATTATCAGGCTTAATACGATTACTGACCGTTTTTCTAAAATTGGTTCCAAGCCTTATTTACAACCTTATCCGGTGAAAAAAGTAACGGCTGATGCCGTTGAATATCTCAGAAACCGCAGCCCGAAGAAAATAGAAATGACCTTTGCAGCTGAACCAGAGACGGAAGCGCTTGTCCTGAGGCTCAATAAACCTTTATTTGAATGGGTAATTGAAAACCTGATCCGCAACGCTGTAGATGCCATTGAAGGCACGGGAAAAATACAGATACGCCTGTCAGATCATCCTCGCTTTGTTCGCATAGAAGTAGAAGACAACGGTAAAGGTATATCATCCAATAAGCAAAAAGCTGTTTTCAGACCCGGTTATTCTACTAAAAGCAGAGGTTGGGGGCTGGGTTTGAGCCTGGCTAAGAGAATCATAGAAGAGTATCACAATGGTAAAATAATGATCGCACGCTCAGAAGTAGGCAAAGGAACGACTTTTCGTATTCAGCTTAAAAAAGAACAATAACTTGAGCGGTCTGTACATACATATTCCCTTTTGCCGTAAGGCCTGCATATATTGTGATTTTCACTTTTCAACCTCGCTAAAGCTAAAAGAGGAAATGGTAACCGCATTGAGCGATGAGATTGACTTGAGAAGCGATTATTTATCCAATAAACAATTGAGCAGCCTTTATTTTGGTGGTGGTACTCCTTCTGTTCTTGAAGAAGAAGAAATAGAACTGCTCCTTGAAAAGACAAAACAGCATTTTGAGTTAAACAAAGAAGCTGAAATAACCCTTGAAGCGAATCCGGATGACCTTGGTATAGAAAAGCTGGATGTCATTAAAAGAGTTGGTATTAATCGCTTGTCAATCGGAATTCAGTCGTTTGATGATAAGCAACTGAAATTCATGAATCGTACACACACAGCTGAGCAGTCGCTTTGGGCTGTTGAAAATGTACGGAAGATGGGGATTGAAAACTTTAGTATTGACCTTATATACGGTTTGCCGGGTATGAGTGTAGAAGAATGGAAGGGACAATTGAAAAAAGCCCTGCAATTAAAACCACCTCACATTTCGGCTTATGCCTTAACAGTTGAGCCTCGAACTGCTTTGAGCAATTGGGTCAAGAAGGGAAAAATAACAGAGGGAAAAGATGAAATTGTAGCCAGTCATTTTGAATTGACCCAGGAAATGCTGGGTGAATCCGGATACGAACAATATGAGGTGTCTAACTTTGCCTTGAAAGGTAAAAAAGCGGTACACAATTCTTCTTACTGGGAGGGAGAGCCCTATCTGGGAATAGGACCCTCTGCTCATTCCTTCAACGGTAGCAGCAGACAGTGGAACATTACTAACAACCATATTTATATCAGAGAGCTATCCGAAGGCAGGCTGTCGGCCGAGAAAGAAATGTTGAGCACCAAAGACCTGTATAATGAAATGGTAATGACCTCTCTGAGAAAACGCGAAGGTTTATCATTGCTTAGCGTAAGAGAAAGATTTGATGAAATTTTGTGGCAGCATTTGCTGAAGGAGTCGGCCTCGCTAATAGAAAAGGGAAACCTGGTAGAAGAAAAAGGCTATTTATACATTCCTGAGAAGCGCAGATTTTACAGTGATGGCATAGCAGCCGGCCTTTTTTATATTTGAATTCATGCAAGTTACTATCGAACATCTGGGTAGAAAATATCATACTGATCTCAACAAAGGGATCGATCTGTCTTCGGTTTATGGCAATGCCAAAAGGGAATTAAAAGCATGGGGAACCCCTCCGGTGAGTATAGAACCCGTAAAAAACGGTGATTGGGTAGGAGATGTAAACCAGGGTAGTTCGGTTAACTTTTACAACGTAAGTTTTAACCCTCATGGCAATGGTACCCATACTGAGAGCCTGGGACATATCTCTTCAGCCCGGGAAAGTGTTAACCGTTTTTCACGCTATCATTTTGTAACCTATTTGGCTCTAATTGATCCGCAAAAGGAAAATGGTGATTTGGTCATAAAAGCAACTGATCTCAAGGCTAAACTCAAAAAATGGAACTTTGAGGCATTGATCGTGAAGACCGGAAATTATGACGCAGATCACGATTTTACAGGTACTAACCCTCCTTACTTTGAAAAAGAATTTATGGACTTTATGAGGGAGATGGGGGTTATTCATTTTATAACCGATCTTCCTTCGGTTGACAGGGAACAGGATGGAGGTAAACTTGAGGCTCATAAATCCTTTTGGGATTTTCCGGAAAGAGAACGGCTGCATTGCACTATTACTGAATTAGCTGTTATACCCCCGGATGTAAAGGAAGGTCTTTATTTACTCAACTTGCAAACGGCCCCCTTTGAAAACGATGCCACACCATCCCGTCCGGTAATTTTTCCTCTACATGAAATTTAAATAGACTGTAACTATTGGTTTTTTGAGCTGATAAATTTTATATTTAGAAAGAGTCTAAGTTGCGTACTTTTGTATAAATTATCAACGCTGTATGGATTATTCCAAAAAAGCCGTAGTTGAAGCTTTGGGAAAAGTAAAATCAACCGAAGGTAACAAGAGCCTCACCGAGGCGGCCCACGTAAAAAATATTCAGATTTTTGGCGATGAGGTGGTAGTGGATGTAATTAGTACTTCACCAGCTATGCATATCAAAAAAAAGCTGGAAGTGGAAATATTGAAAACCATTCACGATGAATTAGACCCTAAACTGAAGATTCAGGTTAATATACAGGTGCCGGAAACGGCCAAACAGGAAGCTAATATGATCCGCGGGGCCAGTTTGCCTGGAGTAAAGAACATTATAGCGATAGCTTCAGGTAAAGGAGGGGTAGGTAAATCCACCTTAACGGCTAATCTGGCGGTGAGCTTGGCTAGTATGGGCTTTTCCGTGGGTTTGGTAGATGCGGATATTTACGGGCCTTCTCAACCTACCATGTTTGATGTGCCAAATGCCAGACCGGGTTCTATCCACATAGACGGAAAAGATAAAATGGATCCTGTAGAAAGCTACGGAGTAAAATTGCTCTCGATTGGATTTTTTGCCGGGACTAACCAGGCTGTAGTATGGCGGGGGCCAATGGCTTCCAAAGCATTGAATCAGTTAATAAGGGATGCCCACTGGGGAGAACTCGACTTCATGCTGATCGATCTTCCACCCGGAACGGGAGATATACACCTTAGCCTGGTACAGGCAGTACCCGTTACCGGAGCTGTAATTGTAAGTACTCCTCAGGATATTGCTCTGAGTGATGCCCGCAAGGGAGTTGCCATGTTCCGTATAAACAATATTAATGTGCCTGTACTGGGTATGGTAGAGAATATGTCTTATTTTACACCGGCTGAGCTGCCTGATAATAAGTATTATATCTTTGGTAAAGACGGAGTAAAAAACCTTTGTAATGAGTTGGATGTTCCCTTCCTGGGAGAGTTGCCTTTGATTCAAAGTATACGCGAAAGCGGGGACATTGGCCGGCCAGCTGCTCTTAAGAAGAGTTCCCTGGAAGGTAAGGCCATTGAAGAAATAAGTCGTAATATGGTGGAAGAACTGGTAAAAAGGAATAAAGATCTGCCACCTACGGAAATAACCAGGATTACGACTATGGCGGGATGCTCTGCCGTTAATACTTGATAGCGATGACTGAAAATAAAGAACAAATCATAGAGAAGATCAATAAGGCCTTGGATGAGATCCGTCCGTTTCTCAAATCAGATGGAGGAGATATAAGCCTGATTGACCTGGAAGACGATGGAACGGTTAAAGTCCAGCTACAGGGGGCATGCACAGGCTGCTCAGTTAATCAGATGACCCTTAAAAGCGGAGTTGAGATGACCATTAAAAAGCATGTGCCTGAAATCCTCCGGGTGGTTGAAGTAAGCCAAATGAAAGCTAATGCCTGAAACTTTAAAGCTTCCCAAAGTTACCATACATTTTGCCGGTGACTCAGGAGATGGTATTCAACTGGCAGGTTCACAGTTTACTAATACCACCGCCCTTCACGGTAATGATCTGAGCACTTTTCCAGATTTCCCTGCTGAGATACGCGCCCCGGCAGGTACTGTAGCAGGAGTTTCAGGCTTCCAGATCAATTTTGGCAGCGTGGAGATTCATACTCCGGGAGGGAAACCGGATGTGTTGGTCGTAATGAATGCAGCTGCTTTTCACAAAAATTTTCAGAATTTAAAGCCTGGGGGAATTGTCATTGCCAATGAAGCAGGTTTTGACAAGAGAAATTTAAAACTGGCCAACCTCGATGTAAATGAAAATCCCCTTGATCATATACCTTCAGAATACAAACTTTACCGCATAGATATTACCGGGCTCACCCGCAAAGCACTCTCTGAACTTTCTTTGGGAATGAAAGACAAGGACCGCTCCCGCAATATGTTTGTTCTGGGCTTTGTTTGCTGGCTATACAACCGGGGGTTGGAACCTATTCTGAGCTTTTTAAGTGAAAAATTTTCCGCAAAACCGGATGTGCTCAAGGCCAATGTAGAGGCTTTAAAAGCCGGTTACCACTACGGAGATACCATTGAAGCAATTACCCGCTACCAGGTTGAGAAAGCCATGTTAGAACCAGGGGAATACCGCCATATAGTAGGTAACCAGGCCTTAGGTCTGGGACTTATTACCGCTGCTAAAAAATCCGGATTATCACTTTTTTATGCAGGCTACCCCATTACCCCTGCCAGCGACATTTTACATTTTCTCTCAAGACATAAAAACTTTGGTGTAAAAACTTTTCAAGCAGAGGATGAGATAGCAGCTATTACTGCCATTATTGGCGCCTCTTTTGGCGGAGCATTAGGGGTAACCGCTACTTCTGGCCCTGGAATGGCTTTAAAAACAGAAGCCCTGGGACTGGCCATAATGCTGGAATTGCCTCTGGTAGTGGTTAATGTGCAGAGAGGGGGACCTTCTACCGGCTTGCCCACCAAAACAGAACAAGCTGATCTGTTCCAGGCTGTATACGGCAGAAACGGAGAAGCGCCTTTACCAGTAATAGCCGCGGAATCTCCCTCGGATTGTTTTTATGCTGCGATTGAGGCCTCCCGCATAGCACTGGAACATATGACACCGGTTATTCTTTTGTCTGATGGATATATCGCCAATAGCGCAGAACCCTGGAAATATCCCAAGGCAAGTGAATTAGAAGAGATCAAACCGGTGATGGCTTATCCTAACGGAGAGTACTTACCTTACAAAAGAAATGAAAATCTGGTTCGTCAATGGGCCTTACCGGGCATTAAAGGCCTTGAACATCGGGTTGGAGGATTAGAGAAAGAAGACGAAACCGGTGATGTGAGCTACGATCCTGAAAACCACGAAAGAATGGTTAAGATCAGAGCGAAAAAAGTTCAGAAAATAGCCGATAGATACTTTCCTTTGGAATTGGTTCGGGGCCCGGAAAAAGGTAAACTTTTAATAATAGGCTGGGGCAGCACCCATGGCTCTATAAAAGTAGCTGTGCGCAATGCCCTGGCAGAGGGGTATGAAGTAGGACAGTTGCATTTGCGCTATCTCAACCCGTTTCCTCACGATCTGGCGAAAATCATATCATCTTTTGACAGAGTTTTGGTAGTAGAGATTAACAACGGGCAATTGATCAAACTTCTCCGTTCAGAATACAAGGCTGATTTTACCGGCCTTAACAAGATACAGGGTTTACCTTTCAGAGCGGAAGAGATATTGCAAAAAATCAAAGAACTTCTGGCATGAGTACTGATGAACAGATTTTAACGGCTAAGGATTACAGCAGCGATCAGGATGTACGCTGGTGCCCTGGCTGTGGTGACTACAGTATTTTAAAACAAATGCAGACAGTATTGCCAGAGCTGGGAATAGCCCGGGAGAACCTGGTTTTTGTTTCCGGCATAGGGTGTAGCAGCCGTTTTCCTTATTACATGAATACTTACGGTATTCATAGTATCCACGGCAGGGCACCATCTCTGGCCAGTGGTTTGAAGTCTGTAAATCCCGACCTTAATGTTTGGGTAGTAACGGGTGACGGTGACGGGCTTTCCATAGGAGGAAACCACCTGATTCACCTGCTGCGTAGGAACCTCGACATCAACGTTTTGTTGTTCAACAACGAAATTTACGGTCTCACCAAAGGGCAATATTCTCCTACATCCGAGTTTGGAAAATACACCAAATCAAGCCCGCTGGGGAGTATTGACCATCCTTTTAATCCTCTTTCACTGGTGCTGGGAGCCGATGCTACTTTTGTAGCCCGTGCTGCCGACCGCGACCCCGTTCACCTGAGGGAAATATTGAAAAAGGCAAACGAGCACAAGGGAACATCTTTCGTTGAAATTTATCAAAACTGCAATGTTTTTAACGATGGGGCTTTTGAACCCTGGACGGATAAAAGACAAAGGGAAGAGAACACCCTTAAGCTGACCCATGGAGAACCTCTGATTTATGCCGGGGGTAAAAAAGCTTTGAGGTTAAACGGAATACAACCACAGATCGTAGACCTTGAAGAAGCAGGTGAGGACGATCTTTGGGTACATGATGAAAAAGATCCCACCAAAGCCTATATCTTAAGCCGCTTCTTTGATCATAAACCTTCTGAAGGCGGTTTTCCCCGTCCCTTTGGAGTAATATACAGCGAGGATCGTTTCATTTATGAAGAGGCCATGCAGAATCAGATCAACAAAGCGGTTGAGACTCAGGGAGAGGGAGACCTGGATGATCTCATCAGGGGAAAAAATACCTGGATCATAGAATAGCTAACGGTTAAAACTGAGCTTAAAAGTAGCTCCTTCACCAGGTTTTGAACGCACGGTTATATTGCCACTGTGTAACTTCATGATGTTTTTTGAAAGGGTAAGCCCAATTCCGTTGCCATCTTCACGGGTAGAAAAGAAAGGGATGAATATAGAAGGCAGTATATCTTCTTCAATGCCTTTACCATTGTCCATTACTTCGATAAAGATTACATCTTCACTAATACCTGCTTCTAAGTGGATCAGTTTTTTTGCAGAATTTTCCAGAGCCGATATACTGTTGCTGATAAGATTTATAAGTACCTGCTCAATCAGCTTGCGATCTGCGTTTATAGCGAGCTTTTGATTTTGAATGCTTGTCTCGAACCGGATGAGCTCTTTTTCCAGCCTGCTCTTCATCAGGCGGTATACATCATGCAATAATTCTGAAAGAGGTATGATCTCCGGTTTAGGGGCAGGTAGCTGGGCAAGTTTGCGATAGTCGTTTACAAAATTCAGCATGCCTTTACTTCTGCGTACAATAGTGTCTAAAGCCTCGAGGGTATCGTCAATTTTTTCTGCCGCTATTTCAGCAGGAGGTAAGGGCTTTTGATCTTTATCTGTTAGCATATTCCTGATGGTTTCTGACAGTGAAACGAGCGGAGTAACAGAATTCATTACTTCGTGAGCCAGTATGCGGATGAGTTTATGCCAGGCTTCGATCTCCTTTTGTTCAATCTCGTTTCTCAGACTGGAAAAGGAGATCAGGTGATATTTTTCCCCGAGTAATACTATTTTTTCGAGATCGAGATAAAACTCAGTGGTAATAGCATCTTCTTTCAATTCTATCAGCTTCCTCCCCTCAAACTTCAGTTCATCCAACTGACTGGTAAAAGAAGGCTTTCTTTTTTTGAGAGAGTGCCAGCTTCTGAAATGAGGTATATTCAGAAGCTCCAGAGCATAATTGTTTATTAAGGGGATATTGCCTTTACTGTCAATTACTATAATCCCCAATCTGATGTTTTCCAATATTTTAGCCAGTAGCTCGATCTGACTTTGCTTATCGGCTTCGGCAGCCTGGAGAGTAGATACCACTTTCTGGAATTGTTCGTCAAGGTCGGTAAAACTGCCGCCCAGATAACCTGAACTAAAACTGACAGAATGCTCACCATAGCGCACTGCTTCCAGAAATTTTTTGAGCTCCCGGTTAGTATAACCAACAAAGAAAATTAGCTCGGCAATGCTGAATATACAGAGCAACCCACTGAAGAGAGTGGTAAAAAAAAGATCGCTGTTCAGGAATAGCCATAAAAATGATAATAAGCAGACTAATAGGATGATAACCCTTAAGAGCAACTGTATGGCAAAACGTTTAGAGGCCATGTTTTTCCAGTCTGCGGTATAAGGCAGCCCTGGTAATACCCAACTCCCGGGCGGCTCTTGAAATATTGCCTTTGTATTTGTCCATAGCCTTTTGGATCAAATGTTTTTCCATCTGTACCAGGTTTAGGCCATCCGGCTTTACTTCTTCGGGATTCAGCTGCATGTTAAAACTATCGATCAGTGTATTTTCAGATAAGATTACCGCCCGTTCAATGGTATGTTCCAGTTCTCTGATATTGCCCGGCCAGTGGTATTCAGCCAGCCGGTCAAATGCCTGGGGGGAAAGTTTAAGGGTATTTTTATGGTATTTACGGGCAAATTTCTGCAGAAAGCGTTGTGAAAGTATAGGAATATCTTCCTTTCTTTCCCTCAGGGCCGGGATATTTATTTCCACCGTATTGATACGGTACAATAAATCCTGGCGAAACTTTTCCTGATTTACCATTTCATAAAGAGGCATATTAGTGGCGCATATCATTCTT
Source organism: Owenweeksia sp. (assembly GCA_028277105.1). GTDB lineage: Bacteria > Bacteroidota > Bacteroidia > Flavobacteriales > Schleiferiaceae > JANQHO01. Next base: position 69,942 of record JANQHO010000052.1, read on the forward strand.
ACGTCCACATTTCTTTCTTTATGTTCCCCGAGGCGGCTTATTTTGCGGCTTTGGATAGCAGAAAGAAGTTTAGCCTGGAGAGGAAGGCTGAGATTGCCGATCTCATCCAGGAAGAGAGTTCCCTTATCAGCTACCTCAAAGCGTCCTGGCTTGTCTTGATGAGCATCGGTAAAGGCTCCTTTTTTGTGCCCAAAAAGCTCACTTTCAAAAAGGTTTTCGTTTAAAGCGCCCAGGTCTACAGAGATAAAAGGCTGATCCCTTCTTGACGAAAGTTGATGCAGAGCCAGGGCCAGTACACTTTTTCCGGTTCCGTTTTCACCCAACAGCAGCACATTGGCCTCGGTAGCAGCTACCTTATTTATTGTTTTCATAACCTCTTTCATGGCTGATGAACGGCTTAAAAAGTCTTTTTCACTTAGGGCCAGATTGCTTTCCAGTGAAGCTTTGGTTTCTTCCAGTTGCTTCACCTTTTTCTTTTCACTTCCCAGCTTTATGGCATTGCCAATAGTGGAAACCAGGGCTTCGTTGGTCCAGGGCTTAAGCACAAAATCAAATGCACCTTTTTTAATAGCCTTTACGGCCAGTTCTATCTCTCCGTATGCCGTCATCATAATTACCTGGGTGTCGGCACTTATTTCCTTAATCCGGTCAAGCCAGTACAAACCTTCCTTACCATCATTTCTCCCCCGGCTGAAGTTCATATCCAATAGTACTATATCAATAGCATTCTTGCTTAAAACCCGGTTCAGCTCTGCGGGACTGGAAAGTGTTTCAACCCTTGAAAAATGCTGTTTTAGCAACAAGCGGGCAGAGGTGAGAATATCCCTATCGTCATCAATAACTAAAATCAAGATACGGTCATTTTGATCTTCGAAAAATAATAAGAGTGTTCAAAACCGGACAAGAAGCTGTTCATTCCTGCACAGTTTTTTTGATGTATGATTTTTAAATAATTGATTATCAGTGTTTAAAAAATAGGGAATAGCAATTGTCATATTAAAATAGTTAGAGCATAAAAATGAAATACTTAAGCATTCCAAGCTTTTTGTTTCTTAAATCAAAAAATCCCGGATAAGCTGTGAACCAGCAGAGTTCTTTAAAAAAGTGCCGTTGTGTAAAATTGATTGTTTAATAATTTACAAGTTCAAGTAGCAGAATTTTAGGGTTAAAATCGGTTATCCGACAACGGCAAGTTTTCCGGGATTTTTTCTCTTATCTTTATAAAAAAGCAGCCTCCTTTAATGATCCGTCTGCATCATATCATTAAATATTATCGCAACCAATCCATAGAAACTTGTGCTGTAAATGAATTGAGTTTAAGTGTAAAGCAAGGAGAATTTGTATCTGTAATGGGGCCTTCCGGTTGTGGAAAAACCACTTTACTCAATATCATCGGCTTATTGGATAATTTTGATTCCGGGCTTTACCTTTTTAAAGGCAGAGAAGTGAAAAACCTTACTGAAAAGCAAAAGGTCAGGCTGCGCAAGCAAAATATTGGTTTTGTTTTTCAAAATTTCAACTTGCTGGAAGATCTTACAGTATATGAAAATATTGAACTTCCGCTTACATACCTGGGTTTTACCTCAAAACAGAGAAGAGAAAAAGTAGAGCAGGCACTCAATAAGGTTTCTCTTACCAGCCGTAAGCAGTATTATCCCTCACAATTATCGGGAGGTCAGCAACAAAAAGCGGCCATAGCCAGGGCTATTGTTGCCAACCCCAGTCTTATATTAGCCGATGAGCCTACCGGTAACCTCGATTCTTACCAGGGCAATGCAATAATGGAATTACTGAGCCATTTAAACGAGGCGGGTACCACTGTTGTAATGGTGACCCATTCCATGAACGATGCCGCCTACTCTCAAAAAGTGATCAGGTTGATGGATGGGCGGATAGTGTCAGAGAAAAATGTGCTTCATGCTTGAGTTAAAAGTTGCTTTGAGAAATCTCTGGCGCAACAAAATGTATTCCCTGTCTAATATAGTGGGACTGGCCACTGGTATGGGCGTGTATTTTGTAGTACTGCTATACGTTTATAATGAGAGAACGTATGATTGTCATATTCCCTCACATAAGCAAATCTACCGGGTACAGGGTCAATTTGACATAAATGGTCAAAAGGACCAGTTTGCCAGTACAGGCATAGGGTTGGGACCTTTACTCAAAAAAGAGTTTTCCTATATAAATAATTATACCCGTCTCCGGCATATTGACGAAAACATTCTCTTTAAAAGCAGTTATACCAAACAATATGAAGGTGCTGTAGCAGTGGCCGACAGTAATTTTTTTCAAGTATTTGATATAGGTTTGATAGCTGGTGATCCCGGTAGTTGCTTGAGTAAACCTCAATCAATGGTGATCACGGAATCCTTTGCCAAGAAATTTTTTGGTGACAGTAAACCTTTGGGACAACATATAAGTACCAATAATTATGAATATACTGTTACCGGGATAATACCAGACTGGCCGTCTAATACCCATCACAAATTTTCGGTTTTGATATCCGCTTTCCTCGATCCGCTTAATGACACCAATTACATCAAATCTCTGTGGAAGGTATATGTACATACCTTTCTCAAATTTGATGATCAGGAATCGGCCGATAAGTTAATGATGGAGTTTCCGGTTTTTTATGATCGGTATATGTCGGATTTGGGAGGCCATCTGGGAGGCAATTACCAAATTCAGCTGGCCCGTTTAGACAAAATACATTTCACCGAAAATTATGATTACGATAGGCCAACGGGAAACAGGGCTTCACTTTATATTTTCAGTACTATCGGTATGGTTATCCTGTTACTTGCACTTATTAACTACGTAAACATGTCTACCGCCCGAGGAATAAAACGGGCCAGAGAAATAAGTATGAGAAAAGTGCTTGGCTCACCCGGGAATGACATTATGAGCCTGATAATTACAGAATCAGTTGTTCTGTCACTTTTGGCTTTATTTCTCGCTTTTGTCATAGTAGAAGTATTCCTGGAACTGAGTCCGCTTAACAGCATAGTTAATAAGGATCTTTCCCTGGATTTTATTGCTTTCCCCTTTTTGTGGTGGCTTCCTCTGTTATTGGCCCTATTGGTAGGGATAATAGGTGGTTTATACCCCGCTTTTAGCTTACGCAGGGTACCTACTCTTTTTGCCTTTAACAGAATTGATAGAGAAAACAGCAAAACAGGAATTAAGGTGAGAAAAGCTTTGGTGGGCTTTCAGTGTATGATCTCGGTGGCGGTGGTTATTGCAGCAGTGTTTATGTACCGGCAAATGGAATATGTAAATAACAAAGACCTGGGTTTTAACCGGGAGGATATTTTACTGGTTTCTGTTCCTGACAGTATTACCCTGAAAAGGATTCCTGAATTAAGGGAGAAACTGGCTCAGAGTGAGAATGTTTTAGCTTCTGCTATGGCTAATTCTGTTCTGGGGAATAGTACTAATAAAAGTTTGTTTGATATTCAAAAAGAAAACGGCCGCTTTGAGCGGAAAGTAGTTGACTTCATGAATGTGGGAAAAGATTACCTGCGAACTATGGAGATTGAAATGGTTGAAGGAATGCCTTTTTCGTCTTCCGGTATGTTGGGAAATATTTATGAGCCGGTTATTGTAAATGAAATGCTGGTTAAAGAAATGAAATGGGATGCCCCCATTGGGAAAAAGATAAGCTGGGGTTTTGACAGGGAGGGTGTAGCTAATTACCGCGGAGAAGTGATCGGTATTGTCAGGAATTTTAATTCACATTCCCTGCATGAGAATTATGAACCTATGATTATTTTTTACGATGAGCATTTTGAAGGAATACTTCATTTGCGGTTGAAAAGCAACAGGCTTATCGAGGCTCTGAACGAAGTAGAAAGTAGCTGGGTAGTTGTAAACCCCGGTAGCCCCTTCCAATTTTCTTTTTTAAACAAAGACCTTAAAAAATTATACGAGGAAGAGCAAAAACAGTCGCGTCTTACTTTATTTCTTACGTATTTAACCATTTTTGTCTCCCTTTTAGGAGTGGCAGGGATGGCCTCTTTTACAAGTGGTTTGCGCACCAAAGACATAGGAGTTCGTAAAGTATTAGGAGCCAATCCACTTCAATTGGTCAATCTTGTTTTCAGCGATATGTTTATGATTGTACTACTCTCTGTGATTATAGCCCTGCCTCTGTCTTATCTGTTTATTAAAACCTGGCTTACCAATTTTGCCTTTATCGCTGCAATAAATTCTCGGGTTTTTTGGATTTCGGCTATTATTGCAATTCTGTTGATCTATTTGATTGTTGGCTATTACACTTTAAAAGTTTTAAGAACGAAACCAGTAGAGACCTTGAAATATGATTAAAACTAAAAAAATTGCTTGTGCCCTGGCCCTTTGCAGCATTTTCACCACGGCCTTACAGGCACAAAAATTCGCACCACTGCAAAGTGATGATCACTGTTCGGTGCGTCTTAACCTGAAAGAAGTAAAGGACGATAAGTTAAAGGTACAGATGATACCAGTACTTATTAAAGAAGACAGTGTGGAGTTTCACATGCCCCGGATAATACCTGGAACCTATGATATCCATAATTACGGCCGTTATTTGTCAGAGTTCAAAGCCTATACAGCTTCCGGGGACTCTCTTAAAACCAAAAAACTCGACATCAACCGCTGGAGAATTTACACGGCTCAAAAACTCTACAGAATTGAATACCTGGTTGATGATACTTACGACACTCCTGAGCCTTCAAATATCTTTGAACCATCAGGTACTTCATTGGAAGACAGTGTTTTCCTGCTCAATAATTTTGGTTTTATCGGATATATAAACGGCTATAAAGACTACACTTACCACCTGGAGATCATTAAACCCAAAGGGTTTTACGGAAGCACCGCCCTGGAAGGTGAATTGAGTGATACCTTGGACTTGTTTGAAGTAAAGGACTACTTTACAGTACATGATAATCCTATCATGTATTCCATCCCTGATACTGCAACCCGTATGGTTGGTGGGACAGAAGTTATAGTATCGGTTTATAGTCCCCGGAAAACGGTTAACGCAGCAGAATGTATGAAAGAAATATCAGCAGTGCTGGATGCCGCTGCGGAATACCTGGGGGGAGAATTACCTGCGGATAAATATTGTGTGATCATCTATACTGTTTCCCTGGACAATGCAAGCAATAGTTACGGTGCTCTGGAGCACCATACTTCAACGGTACTTTATATGCCTGAATTTCCCGGGCCTCAGTTCTATAGCGGGGTGAGAGATATTACTTCTCACGAGTTTTTTCACATTGTAACTCCCCTTGGCATTCATTCCCAGCAAATTGCAGATTTCAACTTTATCGATCCCGACATGTCACGGCATATATGGCTGTACGAAGGAGTTACAGAATACAATTCACACCTGGTACAGGTACGGAGCAATATATACAGCACAGAAGAATTCCTGGAAGTGATGCGCAATAAATTAGTGAGTGCATCGCAGTTTAACCAATATGTGCCTATTACCCAGGCCAGTAAGTATACCCTCACTTTTTATAAAGATCAATACTATAATTTTTATCAAAAAGGAGCAGTTGCCGGTATGGCCCTCGACCTCAAACTACGGAGCCTTTCTGGAGGTGAATATGGCCTGAGGGACCTTCTGGGGGAATTAGGCGCGGTATATCATCAGGACACTTTTTTTGTAGATGATCAGCTTTTTGATATCATCACGGAACGCACTTATCCCGAAATGGAAGAGTTCTTTGCCCGTCACTTTGAAGGAGCGGAACCATTTCCCCTTTCTGAATTGCTGGAATATGCCGGAATAGCTTATTACGAAGGGCAGGAAGAAGCCCGTATAGAAGGGTTTGGGGTAGATTTCGGTTATAATTTCAATACTAATCGTATAAAAGTGAGTGATGTAAATGAGATGACCTCATTTGCCCGCGATCTGGGCTTACAGGTTGGTGATGAACTGATAGAATTTAACGGTAAAGAAATCAATCTCGGTAATATCAATGAGATAATCGGGGAATTTTTCAGAGAAACCAAGGCTGGTGAAAAAGTAAAAGTGTTAGTAGCCCGGCCAGATGGTGATAGCGGTTTTGATAAAGAAAAGTTGAAGGCTAAAGCCAGAATAGGGACGGTAGTAGTGGATCACGTTTTTGAAATATTGGAAGAGCCCAATCCGGAGCAAGCCCGTTTCAGACAATTATGGATAAATCAATAAAATGAAAAATACTGTATCAGTACTATTGGCAGTTGCAGTCGTTTCATGCCAAACCGCTACCCCTAAGCCTGAAAATACGACTAAGCTGGGTTTTGACCTGACCAATCTGGATACCAGTATTTCTCCCTGTAGCGATTTCTTTCAGTACGTGGCAGGCGGATGGATAAAAAAGAATCCTATTCCTGAAACAGAACCCCGCTGGGGAAACTTCAATATCCTTATTGAGGAAAACAATAAAAAATTAAAGTACCTGTTGGATAGTGTAGCTCAAGAATCTGCTCTGGAAAAAGGTTCATATGTGCAATTGTTATCCGACTTTTACCGCTCGGGTATGGACTCACTGCAAATCGAAAAAGCAGGCCTGGAGCCATTGCAGCCTCACCTCAGTAAGATAGATAGCATCAATAACCTGGATGACTATATTCAGCTTTTACCCCACTTCAAGAAGCTAGGTGTAACCCAGCCTTTTCAAATGTGGATTGGGGTTGATGACAAAAACTCAAACCGCCATCTCCTCAAGTTTGGGCAAAGTGGATTGGGCTTACCCGACCGGGATTATTACCTGAAAGATGATTCCACTTCAGTTGACTTACAACAGGAGTATAAAAAACACATTGCTGAGATCTTGTCCCTTACCGGAGTGGATAAGGTTATTGCAACAGAACAATCGGAAAAAATATACGAATTGGAAAAGGAGCTGGCTGCAATCCAGATGAGCAGGGTAGAAAGGAGGAAGCCTGAGAATGTATATAATATCCATTCCCGTAAGGAGATTGTTGAACTGGCCCCGGCCTTGCGCCTGGATGAATACACAAAAACTTTTGAACTACAATTTGACAGCGCCAATATTGCCCAGCCCGCCTATCTGGCAAAAGCAGAACAGCTTATAGCCTCAACTGATATAAATATTCTCAAGGCTTATTCCCGCTGGCATTTGGTAAATAGTTTTACCGATTATCTTCCCCGTGCTTTTGTAGTGCAAAATTTTGATTTTTATGGTCGTATCCTCAGGGGTAGTAAAAAAATGAAACCCCGCTGGAAGAGAGTTCTGTCATCGATCAATAATGGGCTGTCTGAACAAATGGGAAGATTGTTTACCGATAAATATTTTCCTGAATCCTCTAAAGCTATGATGGAAAAAATGGTAGAAGATCTAAGGGTAGCTTACCGCGAACGTATCAATGCCCTGGAGTGGATGGGTGAAGAGACCAGGCAGAAAGCCCTGGAAAAACTGGAGGCCTTTAAATATAAAATTGGATATCCCGACAAATGGAAGGACTATAGTTCGCTGGATATAACAGCCAATGACTATTTCACAAACGCTACTAATTTGCGCAGCTTTAAAATGCAGGAGAATCTGGATAAACTGCACAAACCCGTAGATAAAGGAGAATGGGGTATGGGTGCTCACATTGTAAACGCCTATTACAGCGGTTCTTATAACGAAATCGTTTTTCCGGCTGGTATTTTACAACCTCCTTTTTTCAATCCCGAAGCGGATGATGCCATTAATTACGGGGCTATTGGAGGGGTTATAGGTCATGAGTTTACCCACGGTTTTGACGATAGAGGGCGTAAGTATAACGCTTTTGGTAACCTGGCAAACTGGTGGAAAATGAAAGACCAGGAACGCTTTGAAAAAAGAACTGATAAGATGGTGAAGCAATACAACGCTTATGAACCCTTAAGAGAAGTTTTTGTAAACGGCAGCCTTACCTTGGGCGAAAATATAGCCGATCTGGGTGGCCTTACCCTGGCTTATCATGCTTATAAAAACTCTCATGTAAATGAAGAAGAGCCCAAAACAATACAAGGTTTTAGCTGGCAGCAACGCATATTCCTTGGATGGGGCCAGGTTTGGCAAACCAATCAAACAGATGAATACCTCCGTAATCAGGTAGTTACAGACTCGCACTCCCCGGCAAAATACCGCGTAAACGGCCCTATGAGCAATATGCCGGAGTTTAAACAGGCCTGGGGTTGCAGTGACGGTGATCCCATGGTGAGACCAGATTCATTGAAAGTAGTGATCTGGTGATAAGTTAATGGCCTACAAATGAAGCAGGCCTTTTTATTTTTGTATAAATTTCACCGGTATGAATATAATCCACGATTTGATCAAAAGCCCTGACACCCATTTAATAGATGTAAGAACACCTGCTGAGTATAATGAAGTATCAGTAGGGGGTAGTCGTAACATACCTTTAGATGAAGTTCCTGACCGGCTAGAAGAGTTTAAAGCCATGAAAGGACAAATCGTTCTTTTTTGCCGTTCGGGTAACCGCAGCCAACAGGCAATGCTTTGGCTAAAGCAGCAAGGCCTGGATAATGTACACAATGGGGGAGGTTATTCCGATGTTATGATCCATAAGATATAATCAACCATGAAACAGATATTTTTTACAGTAATTCTTTTAGCGGGCCTCGTTTCCTGCGATGCCCAGAAGGGGCAGATCATGGAAG
>JANQHO010000055.1 GCA_028277105.1 Owenweeksia sp.
TTTTGCTCCTTGATGAGCCTACCAACCACCTGGATGCCGAGTCGGTATTGTGGTTGGAGCAGCATTTACAACAGTATAAAGGAACAGTAATAGCCGTAACGCACGACCGCTACTTTTTGGATAATGTGGCGGGCTGGATCTTAGAGTTGGACAGGGGAGAAGGTATTCCCTGGAAAGGCAATTACTCCAGTTGGCTGGAGCAAAAATCAAAGCGTTTGGAACAGGAAGAAAAGCAGGCCAGTAAACGCAGAAAGACTTTAGAACGCGAATTGGATTGGGTGCGCATGTCGCCCAAGGGAAGGCAATCCAAAGGGAAAGCCCGTTTAAACAATTACCAGAACCTTTTAAATCAGGAAGAGAAGGAGAAAGAAGAAAAACTGGAAATATTTATTCCGGCTGGCCCGCGCTTGGGAAGCAATGTAATTGACGCTAAAGCTGTGAAAAAGGCTTTTGACGATAAATTGCTTTATGAAGACCTTAATTTTTCCTTGCCACCTGCGGGCATCGTGGGAATTATTGGCCCCAATGGAGCGGGTAAAACCACCATTTTCCGAATGATCATGGGGCTGGAAGAACCCGATGAAGGCAGCTTTGAGGTAGGGGAAACGGTGAAGATCTCTTACGTGGATCAATCGCACGAAAAGCTGACGGCCGACCGCTCTATTTATGAGATTATTGGCGATGGGGAAGAAGAAATTGAATTGGGCGGACGCAGGATCAATGCCCGTGCCTATTTAAGCCGTTTCAATTTTGCCGGTTCCGACCAAAGCAAAAAAGTAGGGGTGCTTTCGGGCGGGGAGCGCAACCGACTGCATTTAGCCATGGCACTCAAAGAAGGGGGTAATGTATTGCTGCTGGATGAGCCCACCAACGATCTGGATGTAAACACCCTTCGCGCTTTGGAAGAAGCCCTGGATAATTTCGCGGGTTGTGCCGTTATCATTAGCCACGACCGTTGGTTCCTCGATCGGGTTTGTACCCACATCCTCGCTTTTGAAGGCGATAGCCAGGTTTACTATTTTGAAGGTGGTTTTTCCGATTACGAAGAAAACAAACGCAAACGCCTGGGGGATGTAGAGCCTACTAGGGTGAGGTATAAGAAGTTGATGAAGTAGGGTTGGCTTGATACTCACATAAAGTATTATTTGTAACCAATTAAAAAAGAGCCTCTATAATTAGAGGCTCTAAATATTATTTTTATTCTGATTAAGACTTTATTTTTAGATAACCTCGACCGTCATCCCATTTTAGAGTGCCACTATTTGAGTAGTTTAATACACCTCGATGATAGTATCCAGATGACCATTTCATTCTGCAACCTACACTTTTACCACCAGGGGATCCATTATCTGAACTTACCCATATAAATTTCTTGCTAGCATACCAGTCATACTCAAAGGTTACAAACCATTGACCATCATAGAGAGTTAAGAGGGGATAATCTTGGGTAAATTTTTTGCTTCCAATATCTGATGATTTTACTTTCCTTATTCGTTCTCTATATCCACCACTACGAAAACCACCTGATGAAGTAAAATAAACTCTATCTAAGCTATATTCAGATCTCCCTCTGCGTTCATGTCTTTTATCTAGGCGGTATTCATCTATAATATCTTGGCCTAGAGTTTTCGCAGTATAAGGTTCAAAGACCTGACCATTAGGTTCATTTAATGCTGCAATATCATCAGTTCCATTATTAATTATTAATAATGGATAAGTTAAGGTACTGTCTTCTTCACTTAGTAATACTTCTTTAATTGAATCTGGTGAGATGCACAAAGCTGCTATTTGGTCAGTATCATTAGCTGCTTCACCCAGGGCAATATAATAGTGGTCAATTTGGGTAAAGTGATTTATATTATAAAAATAAATGGAAGGTTTATAATAGTCTCCTTCGTATATCATCTGGCTTATAAGGTCATCATAATCAGTAACAGAATAACCCAAACAATTCATAATATCATTAATTAATATATCAAATGATACAGACATATTATTTGAAGGCAAAAAGTCTTCTAAGTAGGCTTCTTGATCCTGATAATTGGCCACAGTAAGGAGATGATCACGGTTAGCGGGGTCTTCCATAAGTTTCGAAACTGTTATCAAAGTCCCCAATAAAAGCATATTAACTTTTTCGCCTTCTGGATTGGCAGGGCTTAATGAAGATTGGTATAATAAAGAATTTGTAAAATTCAATTCTCCACAACTAGTTGTTTCAGAGTCCTCAATATCTGCTTTGCTACAAGAAGTTATGGTTAATATTAGTATTATTAAAGTAAATGATTCTGTAAAAAAATTGAAACGTGACATTTAGTATATTTTTTGTTTGCCTACTCTATCAAAGGCTTTTCGGTTTCCGCCTTAAGGCAAACCTATTTTTTTAGTTAGCAAATTGAAATATTGAACTTGAATTTGGAAGGTATAGGCTTGAAAGCGTTTAATATTACTTTGATTGTGGTTAAAGAAGTGTAGAAAGTCCTGTAAAAAATATTGGTAAATGGGCTTGTAGAGGTTAAAAGAATTAGTTTTGAGATATTAAGAAAGAATAAAAGCAAATGTTTAGGTAATGGTGATGTAGAACCTATTCGGTTGAGGTATAAGAAGTTGATGAAGTAGGGTTTGGTTGGTAGTCTTTAGACATAAGGTAGAAAGAGAATGCCTCATAGTCTTTGTTAGCCACAGTTTTCAATTTTCTTCGAAGTAGTCCGAGTCAATCCTTTTAATTTCGTATGATTCTGATGTATAAAGTCCTACATTATTTTCAATCATCAAGCGAGTCAATGAATATCCATCTATCAATACTATTTTAGGTTCGATTTGACTTACAAATTCGTACGCGCTTTTCGGGAAACTTGAAGTCGCAATCATTATTCCTTTCCTTGCTTTTTTTGAAAGTAATGCTCCCGCAAAATCTCTGACTTCTTTTATTGGTACTGTGTTGTCCCATTTCTTAGCTTGGATATAGATGATGTCGAGTCCTAACTTATCTTCTTTAATTATTCCATCAATGCCTCCGTCTCCAGATTTGCCCATCGCTTCTCCAGCATCTTTCCGAGACCCGCCATAACCCATTTGGATAAGTAAGTCCACTACTAAATTTTCGAAAAATGATGACGAACACTCCTTAACGAGTGATAACAACTCTTTGGCAAGTTTTGACTTGATGTTTTGAAAAGCATATTCAAAAGCTTCTTCAGGTGTTTTATCCTGATCTTCAAATTCTATGGAACTTTGAATCGTTTTTTCAACTTCATCATCCCCATTTTTTGCCTTAGGAGTAATGAACTCTACAAATTCCTCAAACTGAGTAAGGTAATGAGCAGTTATTTCTTCTGGAGATTCCTTTAAGACCTTTCTGCCTCGATCAGTAATGCGAAAATGTGCTCTTTTTACGGTTTCGATCAATGCAGCTTTGTTCAGATATGTTCTTGCCCAACCAACCCTATTTCTAAATAGGGCTTGTTTACCACTAGGTAGTAAGGTTCTGCGTTCCTCATCCGTTAATTGAAATTGGTTAGCTAATTCTTCTACCAAATCGCCCAATTTATGTTCATTCCCGTCAGATAGACAATTTAGGAATGGAAGCATTATCTGTTCATATTTTGGAATCATTCTTTCTTATCTTAATGGTGATCAACTAATAGATAAACAAATTTAGCCCAAATACTTTCGCTTTATATGGTTGGGTTAAATACAATAGAAAAAATAATGGCCAATTTGTACATATATTATTATACGCTTTAATGATTACCAAAGCAGTTTGTAGACCGATAAGTCATCCTGAGTTTTTCAGCTTGCTGAAAAGTATCGAAGGATGAAAAAATGGAAACGGTAACCAGGCTTCGATACATCCCGCTAAAGCGGAACACTCAGCCTGACTGACCCTTATAAAAGTAAAATTATACTTTTTTAATAGTTAGCTGTAATTTTAAAGAATAGCATTCAAATTCTGCCTTCCTATAATGGCCATAATTTCAACAGTGTCGCCATTAATTTTATAATAAATACTGTCAGAACCGCAAACACAACGTCTGTAACCTTTTTTAATGTAATCTACCGATTCAAAGACAAAAGGCTGTTCGGCTATAATGTTGAAATACTCAAAAAAGGAATGAAAGTATTTGTCGGCTTGAGCCATGCCAAACTTTTCTACTCCGTAGTGATGTATTCGGATCAAGTCTGTTTTGGCCTCTTTACTCAAGCGATAATTAGCCATTGAGCAAAGACTTGGATTGATTTAAGATTTGTTCTTGACTGTCGTTGGTAAAGCCATTGTTTTCAGCTTTTTCCAATTTAGCTCTTATCCAATCAATTTCAGCTTGCTGTTTTCTGGCCTGTCTGATTAAATCATTAACCAGTTCACTTTTGCTGGAGTATTCCTCTTTATCTACCTGAGCTTTTAGCCATTCATCATTGGGTTTGGTAAAAGAGATGCTCTGTCTTGCCATAAAACACTTTTGGTGTAAATTTACATCAAAAACGAATCGTTAACAAGTTCTCTAAACATGAAGTTCTTACTTTATTGGGGTATTGATTAAAAATCTTAAGCGATTTAGAACCTAGCCAGGTGGGGTATAAAAATTAGATGAAGTAGGGTTTAGTCATAGTTAGTAGTCTGTAGTCGGAAGTCAGAAGACCGAAGAGTCATCCTGAGTTTTTCCCTTTAGGGAAAAGTATCGAAGGATGAGAATGGAAACGAAAGCTGGGCTTTGATATATCCCGCTATAGCGTGACATTTAGCCTGACTCTTATAAATGAAAAGCTATACTTTTAGAAAACATACTTTTCGTAAACGCTGATACCTTTTTTTATAGTTTGGGTCACTTGAATATCTTTTATTTCTTCAGGCTATTACCTTCCCCGAACGTGATTTTCTTTCTACAGCTGTCCACAACACCCGCATTAAACTGGGTAAAGCTACCGGGGCGTCAGTATGAATAGTAATACTAAGGGCTGTTTTACAGGACTGATTTTTTGTTGCCAGAAGGGGATTTACAAACTGTATTATTCCTGAGGCTTGGATAAGAAGGAAGAAACAATTTCTCCAAATTTTATGGGATTATCGTAAAACATAAAATGTGAACCAGATATGGTTTTCAATTCTGTTTTTGGAATGTGATCCAAATAGAGCTGAACGCTTTTTTGCCCTAAAATATCATCAGTTCCATGCACCACTAAAGTAGGGGCAGTTATCTGTTTTAAATATTCTGAATAATCGTGCTGAACGCCCATTCCCAGATATAAAGCCTGCGACATCCAACCGCCAATATTTTCTGGCTTTACCTCTATGCTTTGTTGGGTAGCAGCTTCGTAGTATTGGATAAATTCCAGGTTTTGGTTCACCAGTTCTTGTTCTGACTTTTTAAAGAGATTCTTAAAATCAAATACCTGTTCCAGATAGTTGCTGTAATCAGCTTGTAAATTTTCGGGAAGTCTTTCCCGAACAGCTTCGTATAATCCTCCTCCTTCTGAAGGGAGTTTGATCACCTCCGCAGGGGCTACTAAAACCAATGATTGAACCCGCTCAGGAAATTCAATGGCATACATGGTAGCCAAAAATCCACCGAAAGAGTGGCCTATCAAAATGATTTTTTCTTGTCCTAAAGCTTTCCTCAATAGCTCTATATCTGCCACTTGTGCAGGTATGCCCAAGGTTTTGTTAAGGGCAAGGGCATTTTGAAAAAAATTGGAGGACTCAAATTTGTCAAATGGTCGGGAGGATTGCCCGGCCCCTCTCTGATGATAGTAGTAAAAGGTATAATCACCGGTTAAACCTTCTAAACCGTTCCAGGGCTTTTCGTAAGGTATGGCAGGGCCTCCGTGAATGATTAGTACTGGTGTTTTGCCTGTTCCTTGTTTTTCGTAATACAACGAAATGCTGTCGTTCAGTTCAAAGAAGTTTTGCTTTTTAATAGGGTTAGCCTCCAAAAATTGTTTGTATTCTTCTTTGCTGGTTAAGTCACCGGGCAAATACATGGGGCCCATCATCATTTGGTAGATGAAGTATCCACCAACCCCCAATAGTGCTAAAACAATTGCTGTGATGATTAGAATTTTCCTTTTCATGGCTTTTCTGTAATCTCCTATTACGATTTATTGATACCACAAAAGTCTTGTACTGTTCTCACATCTACTTTTTGGATCTTGCTATTATTAGGGTAAATAGGAGTAGGGGAAGCAGATTTCTTTGTTCAATCTATATTCAGATGAAAGAAGACAGCATTAGCTTATTACTCTATCACAATAATCTTCTGCGAATGAAATTGCAACCCTTGCTGTAGACTAACTATATAAACTCCCTTTTGCAAAGAGTTTAAAGCCACTTTGCTTTGAGTGGAGTGAAGCATTTGTTCCAGTACTTTTTGACCGTTTAAGCTCCAGATCTTTAGCTGAGTGGAATGGGATTGTTGCAGTTCAATATGAAGAAAGCCATTGTAATGACTGACAGTCACAAAATCAGCTTGGCTTTCTTTTAATGATATGTAGCCAGGACTCAAAACAAGTTCCTTCTCCACAAACCCCAATTCACAGCCTCTTTTGAAATAGAGTCTTATGTAATAAACACCTGTAGCCGGATAAGTGTATAGAATGGAATCGCTAGAATGTATTCCAGAACCGTTCCCAAAATCCCACCAGGCAGTATCAGCATTATAAACAGAACCTTCAAATAAAAAGGTAAGACCACTTTGCCAGGTGATACCATCAATGCTTCCTCTCAAAGTGGTGGTATCTATGTTCCAAACGGAAAGGCTGTCAAACACCGCCTGGTGGGCTCTTAACTGTAAAGTATCGGCATCGTTAGTTAATAAACCAGCCGGATGCCAGGCCCCGACAGGTGAGCGGTGAAAGAGCGTGGCATAAAAAGTACAGGCGGCCAGGTAGCTTCCCGCCAGGGAGGGGTGACTGCCATCGCTGACATATAATTCAATACTGGGATTGAGATTACGTATATCCCGCCAGGCTATCCCTACCGGAGAAACAATAGCTGAGTTCTGATTGGCCATTAAGAGATAGTTGTGTCTTAGCCGGCCTTGCATGCCAGCATAAGTACAAAGTACCGGATCAAACTGACAATTGATCTGATCGCCATTTTTGCGGCCCCAGGTCATGTAAAAAACCGTCTGGGTACAAGAGTCAGCTGCTTTAATACTGTCGTTTAACTGAGAGGCATAAGGCAATACATCATTTTGTACATAATAAGCTTCGAAAGCCGGTCTTTGACTTTGTTCCTGTAAAACCACATAGTCCCAGTTTCCCTGATTGATCTTGGCCAGCGAGGTGGCATTGGTAGAGTGCCCTTCTAAAGTATAACCGCCCGGTGTATTGCGATCGTGATATAAACTATCTCCCAAAGACTGGGCTATATCGGCCACCAGGGCAGGAAGGTTGTTGTAAGCCGTATAACTGTTGCCCAAAAACAAGGCTCTTTTGGTTTGCTGACCGTAAACCAGGACAGTTGACAAAAGGCAAAAAAGGATAAATAAACGTTTCATACCGCCAATTTAGAGAAATAAAAAAGCCTTTACTACATGTAAAGGCCCTAAATAATTTGATGAGAGAAAAGAATTACCCGTTTATACTTACGGGGAATTCTGTATTATCCATGGTACGATCCATGCGGTTGTGCAGAAACTCCACCGCTTCTACCTAGCTCGTGGCAGCTAAATGTCTACTCAAAATCCACATTAGCTGTAGGATTGTTTACTTCTCCTAACTCAAAATTGCCAGCAACACCGATCTGTTTATTGCTAAATAAGAGGTTAAGGTGAATGTTTTTCATGCTGGTATATCCTGCCAGACAAGAAGATGGGTTTACAGAGCGCTTGAAGGGGAAATCAGCGTTTATAAACCGGTAGTTTACCCTGGTCAACTCATAGTAGGCATTGCAATTTTTCAGATAGTATAATAGCTCGTTTCATTGGATATTTATATGAACATAACCCTGTTTTAATCCAAACCTATGAAACCTTTAAGTTGCTCTGCCCTTCTATCGTTTTTTCAGACACCATTGCTAATAAGAGAGTGTCCCCCAATAAGGACGTTTTGATCTTCAAAATTGGTTCAGCTAACCTTTTGAAGCTGTAATATCCATTCTGTAGTTTCTTAAGATAGATTGACAGATGCCGTGGAGTTTTGCCATAGAAAGATGAGTAATCAGCACAGTAGAATAATGATAAATCACAACGTAAAATAATTAATCATGAACTATTCCCTTAAACCGCTCCGGATTTATTCATATTTAGTAATACTGAGCCTCCCTTTAGCCTCAGGCCTGCAGGCCCAAAACGACTGGAATACCATTACTAATAATATTATTCATTACACTAATGGCAAAGTGGGTATAGGTACCTCTAGTCCTACAGACCCCCTTCATGTATTTGAGGCATCAGGGGGCAGTGGCACTACCCTGAGACTGGATGCAGCCACCAACATGAATCCTAATTTGCTATTCAGTATTAATGGTCAAAATGCGGCTAATATAAGGGTGCAAGAATCAGCTAACAATCAGCTACAATTTCAGGTGGGCCCTTCTCTAAGCATGGCTATGGTGATTAATAGCAATACAAACGTAGGCATAGGTACCACTTCCCCCGATCACCTGTTTCAGATCCATAGCTCCAATACACCTACCCTGGCTATCGGAAAATCGAATACCAATACCAATACCAATGGGAAATCCAAATTAGTGTTCCATTCTGGTGACGGAACCTATGGTAACGCCTTTGCCATTCAGTTTAATAAGAATAGCACTGACGATTATCTCTCTTTTATTGATGGAGGCTTAAATGAAGTGCTCACCATTCACAATGGGGGTGATGTAGGTATTGGTATAGCAATTCCGGAGGCCAAGCTACATGTGGAAGGAGATGCACTGTTAAAAGGCCCCATTTGGATAGAAACCAATTCGGATCCGGTGCTGACTTTTAATAATACGGATGATTCCTGGCAGTATATCCAATTTAGAGCCAATGGAATACGTAACGCCTGGATGGGAATATCTAATTCAAATGATTTCACCATCGGTAAAGAAAATGGGGGTGATATTGCATTGATGGGAAGTAATGTAGGCATTGGTACTACTAGCCCCTCCAGAAAACTCGAGGTATTAACTATAGACAGTTGGAATATTCCGCCTCTGAGGATTGGCTCAGATGACGGCTATGAACCTGCCGTAGATTTTAAGTCGGGAGCAGGAGCATTTAGTATTGCGGTAAATAACGGAGCCAGTAATGCCTTTACAATTTACCACAATGCCCCTTCCAATAGTATGGTCATTAATAATGGCAATATAGGCATCGGCACCATCTCTCCCTCCAGAAGACTTGAAGTGTTAACCACAGATAGTTGGAACTTCCCTCCTTTGAGGATTGGCTCAGATGACGGCTATGAACCTACCGTAGAT
>JANQHO010000090.1 GCA_028277105.1 Owenweeksia sp.
GCAGTTTGAGCAAAATTTGGCCGTGGCTGGTAAAGGGGAATAATTGCAGTTAGAGCATTTTTTCTCATTTTTTTCCCGTTCTCTTTGGGCGCTGATAGCTATCTCAGAGGTAACTATGCCAGTGGGAACGGCAATAATGCCGTAACCTATGATCATTATGAATGAAGCAATGATCTGCCCCAGGGGTGTTTCCGGGGAAATATCGCCATAACCAACGGTAGTAAGGGTAACGATACACCAGTATATACTGGTGGGAATGTCTTTAAATCCGTGTTCCGGGCCTTCTACGATATACATCACCGTTCCCATAATAAATACCACACAAAGAACTGCTACCAGGAAAACCGTGATTTTTACCCTGCTGGCTCGCAAAGCAGAGGTCAATACACGGGCTTCGCCTAAAAACCGCACCATTTTCAACACCCTGAATACCCGTAAAAGGCGAAGACTTCTGATAACGAGGAAATACTGCGCTCCGCTCAGAACTATTGCCAGGTAGGTAGGCAGGACAGAGAGAAAGTCTATAATTCCATAAAAACTAAAAAGGTATCTCTTTTTATTACTGACTACAGCTATCCGCATAATGTATTCAAAGGTGAAGAGAATGGTAAATACCCATTCCATTATCCTGAAAATAGTGCGGTGTTCTTTGAAAACCGGATCTATTGTTTCCAGCATTATGGTAATAAGGCTGCTTAGAATAGCAATGAGCAGAATGATGTCAAAGGTTTTGCCCTCCTTCGTATCAGCCTCGAATATTATATGATACCAACGTTCTTTCCAGTTCATGATCCGGCTTAAGTAACATCGCGTTTTTTAAGGAAAAAGTAACCACCAAAGGCAAAAGCAGTAGTATATAAAAGAGAAAGTAACAAGAACCTGAGAGGTACCCTTTCTACTGATTCCAAACCTAAAAAATTTTCAACCTGAAACATTCTTGTAAACGGTTGGGTAATTAATAAACTGGAAGGACGGCTGGGCAGATAATCGCTGTAGGGCTTGCCTATAATGAGGCTGGTAATAGATTCAATTACCAGGTAAACGACAATGATAACTATGGTAATAGCGCTTTTTCTGAATAAAACATTGGCAAATACACAAAGGCAAAAGAAAAAAAGCAACTCCATACCAAAAGCCAGGAGGTAATCCATGCCCTTAAAGTAATCAGCTATGCCGGCTTGAGGATTATGAGTGGAGGCCGCTATAAAGCCTGTAAAAACAATAACTAGTATACTCAGGAAAGTAAAAAAAAGTATACCGAGGATTTTGGAAGAATAATATTGCCCGATACTAAGCCCATCAATGATATTCTGGCGCATGGTTTTATTCTGAAATTCGCTGGCAAAGAAAAAAATAATGATAAAGGCCGGGATATATTTAAAAAAGGCCCCGATATAGGTGATGTTGTGCCAGATGTAAGGCAATTTATAAAAACCAGCTTCACCGAAGGTTTTAAAGGCCGCGACAGCTTCGTTTTGATTTCCTGTTACCTTCAGACTGCCGAATTTAGTAATGAGTAAAATCATGCAGAAGAGATATAAGCCTGTACCAATCCAGAAGAAGCGGTGTCCTGAAATTTTTTTCCATTCGATAATGATCAGTTTTTTCATGCTTCGTTCTTAATAAGGTTCAGGAATTGACTCTCTAAACTGTTTTTTCTGAAGACGAGATGGTTTACATAGATGCTTTTTTCTGCCAGAAAACGGGTGATCTCTGAGGCATCGGTGTTTTTTCTTAATACAAGAGTAAGGGTTCCGTTGGTGTTATCAGAAATTTTTTCCACTAGAGGATGACCTTGTAAAACATCTTTGAGTAGTGCAATATTTTGTGCGCCTATTTCTATGGTTCCTTCACGTCCGGTAAGCTGATCAACCGTACCGTCAAACAATAAATTACCTTCGCGCAATACGGCAACATGGGAACACACTTTTTCGATCTCATCCAGTAAATGGCTGGCCATAATAACGGTAATACCCTGGGCGGCAATATTTCTTATGATCGCCCTTACTTCAGCTATCCCTTCAGGATCAAGACCATTGGTAGGCTCATCCAATACCATTACCTCCGGGTTGGCTATCATAGCCGAGGCAATGGCCAGTCTCTGCTTCATACCCAAGCTGTATGTTTTAAATTTGCTGACTGCCCTTTGGTACAGGTTTACATGTTTGAGGATGCCATCTATATCCGGCTTTTCGATCTCCTTGATAGAACTTACTATCTCGAGGTTTTTCCTACCGGAAAGGTAAGGGTAGAAGTTGGGGGTTTCCAATAAGGCCCCCACTTTCTTTTTTGCTGAAAAGTTAAGAGTTTTTCCAAACCAGGTGAAATACCCTGATGATGGTCTGATAACCCCTAATAACATGCCCAGAGTGGTGGTTTTACCACTACCATTAGGCCCTAAAATGCCGTAAACACTTCCTTTTGGAATACTGAGGTTCAGACCATTTACAGCTGTGATGCTGCTATACTGTTTGGTCAGCTGGTTTATTCTTACAATTTCTTCCACAGTGAGTAAGCCAAAGGGCAAAATTCGATTAATTTTAATAAATTTGAGAGAACCACGTCTTAATCTACTTTACATAACCGCCACTAAAATATATAGAATATGACTAAAACCGCCTCCATTCCCCTCATTGAAAAAGAATATATATCCAATCTGAAGTTTCCAGGCTCCGAGGTTTTGCAAGACAAAACTTCTATAGACGAGCGGATCATGACCCTTCACCGGGCTACTAGCCTTGGTAATTTAGATAAGCATAAGGTGACCATCGTTTTTGAAGATGAATCAGGTATAAAAAAAGTAAGGACTACTATTTGGGCTATGACGGACCGTAAAATACTACTCAAGGCCGGCAGGTCTATCCCGATAAACCGCATTCACACAGTAGAAATTAACTGAGGTCGTCATCGGAATCGCTGTCGTTTAAAAGTATATCCCATTGAGAGAGGTCTATATCCACGTCTGAATGGGATTCCATTTTTTTTGGGGGTGCATTATCTGGCCTTCGTCCTGTTTGTCTTACTACAAAAGCATCTTCCAATGGATTTTTGTTAACATCGATCAACTCTACAAAGAAGGTCCACAGTTGAATAAGATCGTAAACATAGATCATTTTGGTGCCTTTTTGAGGAAAGGCTTCATGGAGTGATATTTTGGACATTGTTAACTCTCCTGGCATTCCCATCTCTACCAGACCTATTTCTTCTCCCTGATCCCAGTTGTTATTGCTCCGGTAAAAGGAGGCCATTTCGCCTTCCTCCAGCTCAAAAGCCTTTAAAATGGATTGGTGCAGTTTAAAAAGATTACTGTCATTGGCTGGTACATCCAAATCACATAGAACATCTTCTTCAACATCGAGCACTATACGGAATCTGTAAGTATTCATTTTGGTTGTTGTTTTGCGTTTAATCCGAGCTCACTTCCTTTTTTGAGCATGAACTCCCGGGCAGCTTCATAATTGTTCTGAATATCGCCTTCCAGAATGGCTTCTTTAATGGCTTCTTTGATGATACCAATCTCTTTTCCGGGACCTAACTGAAAAGTAGCCATAATTTCTTCACCGCTAATAGGAGGTTGCCAGTTGCGGAGGTGATCTTTTTCTTCTACCTGTTTTAGTTTCTGGCGTACCTTCTGAAAGTTTTGCAGAAACCGTTCTTTTTTCTTTTTATTGCGGGTAGTGATGTCAGATTCACATAAGATCATCAGGTCTTCCAGGTGATCACCGGCATCAAAAAGTAATCTTCTGGCAGCGCTGTCTGTAGCTTGTTCATCGGCAACAGCTATAGGTCTGCTACTGAGCTTCACCAGTAATTGAACGTACTTGAGGGGTTCTCCCAAAGGAAAACGCAGGCGCCTGAAAATGGTATAAACCATTTTGGAGCCTATGTATTCGTGGTTGTGGAAAGTCCACCCCGTGCCTTCTACAAACTTTTTAGTAACGGGTTTACCTATATCGTGAAAAAGAGCAGCATAACGAAGCCAGAGGCTTTCCGATCGTTTGGCAACATTGTCTACCACCTGTACGGTGTGATAAAAGTTATCTTTATGAGATTGACCTTCAATTTCTTCTACTCCCTGAAGGGCTACTACCTCAGGTAAAAATTCTTTCAATAAACCCGTTTCAAACAGCAGCTTCAGTCCCACCGAGGGTTTGGGAGCGAGCATGATTTTGTGCATTTCGTCCTGTATGCGTTCGGCACTGATAATGGACAGGCGGTAGGCATTATTTTTTATGGCTTTCAGGCTGGTAGGATAAATATCAAAATACAATTGGGTGGCAAAACGTATGGCCCGCATCATACGCAAGGGGTCGTCCGAGTAGGTTATATCGGGGTCG
This sequence comes from Owenweeksia sp., assembly GCA_028277105.1. Lineage (GTDB taxonomy): Bacteria > Bacteroidota > Bacteroidia > Flavobacteriales > Schleiferiaceae > JANQHO01. The sequence goes on from JANQHO010000090.1 coordinate 4,338, forward strand.
AGAGGGGTACGGATTATACCTTTTTCCAGGTCACTCCTACCATTAAAAGGATCCAGAAGTTGACCATAAGAATCCTTATTCAGGCTTATACCCATGGCATTAATGGTAAAATCCCTCCGGTTGAGGTCATCCTGTAAAGTACCGTTCTCCACAAGGGGTTTACGGCTGTCCCGCTGATAACTCTCTTTGCGGGCCCCCACAAATTCCAATTCGTAATTATCGTATTTAAGCTGAGCGGTACCAAAATTCTTAAAATAGTTGACTTTGGTCTTTTTCAACTTTTCTGCTACTTTTTTAGCCAGTTCCATACCACTTCCCACCGCCACAAAATCGATATCCTTAGGGTCTTTGCGCTTCAATATTTTGTCCCTTACATAACCACCAATCACGTAGGTTTCAAGGCCTAATTCACAAGCAGCCTCACTTATGGCATGAAATATTTTGTGCTCAACAAATTCTTTCAAAACAGCTGTATTATACGGGGAATACCTTCTGGGAATATATAGCCAGCACCACCAAGATCATCAAAATGATGTAAATGGCGATGTGAATGCGTTTAACTTTCAGCTTGATTTGATTCAGCTCTTCTTTACTATCATCCAGTGTGATAGCGAAGAGTAAAGGAAATAACAGAAAGGCTTCCCAACGCTTTTGGCGTTCCTGTGAGTTGCTCCAGTCAAATTGCAAAATATCGTATACCTGCCCCTTTTTTTTCTTTTTTTTGAGATTGAGGTACTGCAATTGTAAGCCTGCTTTAACTACAAAGAGCCCCAGAATAGCAAATAACAGAAAAGTAGTGAGAAATATAAAAATGAACTTTAAGAGCATGCTTTATCAATGAGGATGCAAAAATACGGAGGATTAAAGCACTTCACAAACGTCCCTGCAGTACTTTCTCGTATACCTTCAATACCTGTTGAGCCATGTTCTCTTTGCTGAAAGTTTGAGCGGTTTTAAATGCTTCAAAGGATATTTTTTGTCTTAAATCTGGTCGTTCCAACAGCAGTAGACAATATCGTGCCAGTTCATCCGGATTTTTCACCGGTGCTATAAAGCCGTTTTGAGCTTGCTTAATAAGTTCGGGTATTCCACCGGCATTTGAAGCTACAACGGGAACCCCGGCAGCAAAGGCATCAAGGATGGTAGTGCCTAAGCCCTCTTTTTCGGAAGGGAAAAGCAGAATATCCAGTGAAGGCAATACCCGGTGAATATCAGAACGGAAACCAGTATAAGTGAAATAGGAATCCAGACCTTTTTGGGTGACAAGCCTGGTAATTTCGGTACGTTGATCGCCATCTCCAACAATAAAAAAATGTACTTCCTGATTTTTTTCGAGGATTTTCTGGGCTGTAGCTACAAAAGTGAAATAGTCTTTCTGCTGGGTAATGGCAGCTACATTGCCAATAATTGTTTTAGATGGGGGGATACCGTATTCCTGCCGTAAAATCCTGGAATTCCGGTCAAATTTTTCCAGGTCAATACCGCTGTAAATCACCAGCGATTTAGTGGTATCCTTGAGACTTTGGTCCAGTATGCGTTTAACTTTGCGTGAAACACAAATAATTTTCTCTATTTGCGGATGGTTGTATTTGTAATAGGAGGCCCGTGTGTTTTTTACCGGATAATCAACCCTGCGATGGAGGACAATAGGAGTCTTCATCCCAAATAAACGGGCTGCCACTATACAAAAGGTATGGGCATGAGAGTCGTGAGGATGTACAATATCAGCTTTCTGATCCTTAACCAGGCGGGATAGTTTACGGGCAAAGCCTGGGTCCAGAGAGGTTCTTTTTTTGAGTCCTGTAAATGCTAAGTTCTCTCTTTTACAAAAATCTTCCATTTTACTGCCCTGGCGACAAACCACCATTTGTTCTATTCCCACCTTACGCAACTCCAGGCAGAGGTAGGCAATTTGCTGCTCTCCACCACGCCAGCTCAAAGGAGTGCTTACGTGAATAATTTTCATTACTGCTTCAATTTTTCACCCTGTTGAATACGCCAGATCTTTACCGCCCGGATAAAGAGATAACTGCTGTACTGGAGAGCTAATACCAGCCCTAATTTACCGTCCAGTATACCTAACTGGAGAATATACTTTGAAAAAAAACCAAATAGGGGTTTCAAAACCAAGTGGAAAGCAGTTATTTTTTTAACCTTATTGGCACGGTCGTAGGCTCCCCAGGTAGAATAGCGGTAACTCTTGGCCAAATAGGGATCGAGCCCGTGATAAGTATAGTGGTCCAGTTTGTTTTTCAGGTAACCTGTACTTCCGTTGACAATGACTTCAGCATGTACGTGTTTATCTTCATAACGGCATTTGCTTTTGCGAAACAAACGGATCACCTTATCGCCCTGCCATCCGCTGTAGTTTACCTTTTGGCCCATCAGGTAGTTTTGACGGTAGATCCAATAAGCATCTTTTTGAGGATTTCTCAACACTTTCTGAATATCCTGGCGTAACTCATTATTAACGCGTTCATCTGCGTCAACCAATAATATCCACTCATGTGTTGCCTGAGGGATAGCCCAGTTTTTTTGTGAGGCTGAATTTTCGTATTCCCGCTGTATAATGAAATCTGTATGTTTTTTGGCCAGTTCAACCGTTCGGTCGGTAGAATAGGAATCCACAACCATAATTTCATCTGCAAAGGAAACGGATTGCAACACTTCTTCAATGTTGTGTTCCTCATTTCCAGTGGGGATTATGGCAGTGAGTTTTTCCATCGATCAGATCAGGGATTGATATAGCCGGTTCCAGTCACCGGCTATTTTTTGGTCTGTAAAATTTTCGGCAAAGGTAAGGCCTGTTCGGATCATCTTGTTTTGAAGTTCAGATGTATGCCATACTTCGCTTATCCGCTCGGTTAATTCACCGGGCTTTTGAGTATTAATCAGTATAGCGGCAGGTCCGGCCACTTCGGGCAGAGAGCTGCTTCTGGAAGTTATAACAGGGGTTCCGCTGACCAGGGCTTCGAGTACAGGGATGCCAAAGCCTTCAAAATCGGATGGGTAGACAAAAAGCTTGGCCGCCTGATACAAATGGGACAATTCCAGGGAATTACCGATTTGTGGGGTATAAATGAGATGAGCTTTTGAAGATGGAAATTCAACCAGATGTTGCTTCCAGTATTTGGTAGAACGCCCTACCAGAACAGCTGGTATTTTAAGCTGTTCAACGGCTTTTAGTATCAGGTGGGGGTTTTTGCGCTTTTCCAGGGTGCCTACGAACAACAGGAATTCTTCCGGCAGCTTATAACGGTTTAGAGTTTCACGAATAGTTTCTGGCTCAGCCTTTTGGCGAAAAACAGGGTTACAGCCCTGGTGGATAACATCAATATCCTGTAAGGGAACTTTCAGGAAGTGATGAATATCTTCCCGGGTTTGCTGGCTAATGGCCACAATACGGTTAGCCTGTTTACAGGCTTGCTTTACCTTTTTGAGATAAATATTGCGGTCGATGTATTTGTAGAGTTGAGGATAGCGCAAAAAAATGAGATCGTGCACACTGACTACTGATCGGATCTTTTTCTTTTTAAGGCCTGAAGGCAGTTCCTGACTTAAGCCGTGAAAAATATCAAGTTTATCCTTAACGGCCTGGTCGGAGAGTAAGCGTTGTCGCCAGATGGTGCTTAACAAAGCATTTTGGTAAGGAGGTCTTATTTCTTTTACCTGGGGCCAGTTTTTTTCGAGGGGGATCTTTGCCGGTTTGGGATTATAAAGGATATACCGGTTTTCAGTATAATACTCGGCCAGACTGCGAATGAGGTTACGCCCGAAATTCCCTAAACCGGTAGCATTGTGAAAAATGCGTTTTGCCTCGTAAC
>JANQHO010000100.1 GCA_028277105.1 Owenweeksia sp.
CTGACCTACAATGGTATTTCCGACCACTTCCAGGGTCACAGTGAAGTGTTGTACTTCGAGTGCAGTGAGAGTGGGGACTACACGATAGAGTTGAACGAGAACCATATTCCCACCGGCTGGACGGTAGAGTTAGAAGACCAATTGACGGGCATCAGGGTAGACCTGGGGGCGACTGCTTATGTATTTACGCATAGTGTTGGGAATATAGAAGACCGCTTTGTGTTGCACATTAACCAGCAGACCGTAGGGGTGGCAGAAGGAATGGCGGAGAATAGCATTTACGCCTATGTGAAAGGTGAATCCTTACTGTTAAACCTGAGTGAGATAGGGGGTGGGGTAGCGTTGAGTTTGTATGACCTGAATGGGCGTTTATTGGTGAGTGAGTCAGCGGTTGGCCAGGGGGAGGCCCGGTTGAACCTGAGCGGTTATGCCCATGGAGTTTATGTGTTGAGGGTACATCAGGGCCAGCGTGAAGTTTACAGTCAGAAGATAATCAAGTAAGAATACTAACTCAAAAGATAGATAAAAAGATGAAAAAACTGATAATCACCACAGTGATAGTATTAGGAACGATAGTATTAATGCAGGGGCAGCCGGATCAGGGGAACCCTGGAGTGAACCCGACACCGATCGATGGGGGTCTTAGTTTGTTGTTGGCAGCTGGGGCGGCTTTAGGCGGCAAAAAGGCGTATGATGCGTATAAGAAAAAGGGGAAATAATCTTAGAGCCCGGATTAAGATAAAATCATAAACTGAAACTGGGGGCATTAGTCCCCAGTTCATATTTAAAAGAAAAGTTTTTGTTAGTTAGAAACATTAAGTACTTGCCCGTTGAGAAAGGTTTGGTATTCTATCAAAGGTAACTGGGCTCCATCAGCAGGGGAGCCATCCAGCAACAAGTACCTTTCATTATTACAACTGCATTCTGCATAAATACCATCAGCATCTACTTGCAGCACGGAACAATCCCGGGAGTAATGCTCCGGGCAAGCCCTGTCGTAAGCTGCAAAATCTGATTGATCACCGTTTATAAACCTGCGGTAAATGATCAGCCCTCTGTATCCTCCCTGGTTATAAACCCAGCCACCGGGTGAAGACAATTGAAAATTTGAAGGATTACTCAGATAAACAAATTCATCCACTCGGACGTTGGGGAAATTTGCGTTTCTGGATTTTTTACACGATGAGGCAACTATCATCAAAACAAAAGTCAATAAGGACAGAAAGCGAAAGTTCATACAACGGGCTTTTTAACTATTAAAATAACTAAACTCTTCAAAATTTCGTATTGGTTTGTCTTAATTAAGATTAATCTTAAAGAAATGTTAAGAAAAAGGTGTTCGTTTTCAGTAAATTAAAGCTTTACATGGTGTTTACTAATAGTTAAGACTTTGTTAAAAAGACCATATTTATGTTATATTTACCACCCTCTAAAAATCGGGGTTCAATTTAACCTTAAGAATGATTATGGGAAAGAAGCTACTTGTATTATTTCTATCATTTGTATCTGTATATACCTTCGCACAAACCAGGCCGGGTTCTCTTAGGGGAACTGTAACCGATGCTAAAACGGGGGAGACACTTCCCACGGCTAACGTTGTAATTAAAGATGACGGGGGTAACATTATTAAAGGTACCACATCGGATTTTGACGGCAAATACAACCTCAACCCGGTAGACCCCGGTTCATATACAGTAGAATGCTCTTTTACAGGCTTTGCTACTGTTATCATCTCGGATGTCCTGATTTCGCCTAATACGCCTACCATTAAAGACTTTAAACTAAGGGAAGCCTCAGAACAACTACAGGAAGTTGTATTGATTTATGAGGCTCCGCTTATTGATAAGGCCAAAACCAGTAAAGTAACTACTGCCGAAGATATTGTGAACATGGCAGTAAGAGACGTTACTTCTGTGGCTTCTCAGGCGGCAGGTGTAACCACTGATGCCAATGGTAATACCAATATCAGGGGTGCCCGTGGAGAGGGGACGGTTTATTTCATTGATGGTGTAAAAGTAAGGGGTAATCCTAACCTTCCCCAGGCTGCTATTCAGCAAACAGAAGTTATTACCGGAGGTTTACCTGCTCAGTATGGTGATGCTATAGGAGGTATCATCAGTACTACTACCAGGGGGCCCCAGGCTGAATTTTTTGGCAATGCCGAATACCTTACATCTGTTCCTTTTGATGACGCTGATTATAACCTGCTGGCCTTGGTAATGGGAGGCCCTCTTATTAAGGATAAACAGAAAAGACCTTTAGTAGGGTTTTTAGTATCCGGTGAGTTCATACACGTACAAGAGCCCCGTTTGGTATCGGATCCATATACTTATACCAGGCTTGATCCCGATGTGCTCCAATCCCTTAAAGAACGCCCCATTGCCATTGATCAAACGGGAACCAATTTCATTTACAGGAGTGAACTTGTTGAAGAAAGCCAATTAAGTGATATTAATGATCAGCCTAACAGTTGGAATAACCAGTTGAGATTAAGTGGTAACTTCCAGATCAAAACTAGCGATAAGACCAATCTGAGTGTAGGAGGACGTCTGGTATATTCTGATAACAGATCTTCAAGTTACTTGAACCATATTTTTAATTTTGACAACAACCTTGACCAAATCAGCTCTGACTGGAGTGCTTTTGTAAGGTTCCAGCAACAGTTCCAAAATGATGAGGCTAATAATTCACTTATTAAAAACGCCTATTACAATATTCAGGTTGATTATACGAGAACTTTTGACAAGACCTATGATGAAGATTTCGACAGGGATTTCTTCAGGTATGGTCATGTCGGTAGGTTCGATGTTCAAAGAACCAGGGCTTATGGGTTTGTATCCATTGACACCTTAGGGCCTACTCCCTTAAATACCTATGTTTTTGTGGGTGAGGCAGATACCAATGTGGTCTTTACTCCCGGTAATTCCAACCCAATACTGGCAAATTATGTTACGGAATATTTCCGTTTAGCCAATGATCCCAGGAATGATTTAAATACTTCAAGTTTTGATTTTTTCGAAAGCGCATCTTCGCCTCCTATCAATGGCCAAAACCCCCCTTCAGTTTACAATGGTTTGTGGGGTAATGTAGGTTCGGTACAAAGTTTTAATACTCTTGGAGTAGTAGGGGCTAATTATTTTGAAGCAACAAACAGCCAATTCAGGGTAACGGGATCTACTAATTTCGACATTAAAGATCACTCCCTTATAGTAGGGTTTGAGTACGAGCAACGTTCAGACAGGGCTTACGCTTTGGATGCCACTGGCTTGTGGGCACAGATGAGACTCTTGCAAAATCGTCCCAATCAGGATCTCGATCTCGATAACCCCATTCTTATTTACGATGAACTAGGTGTTTTCCAGGACACCGTGGAATTCAACTATGCCTATGATCCATTGCTGAGCAGTGCTTTTGCGGAAAACATAAGGATCGAAATGGGCCTGGATCCAAGAGATACCCGTCAGATAAATATTGATAATATGGATCCGGAGACATTTTCATTGGATATGTTTTCTCCGGATGAAGTTATCAATCCCAACGGAGTTCAGCTTGTATCATATTTTGGTTACGATTATCTCGGAAATATTGTTTTCGATCAGCCCTCGGTTTCAGATTTTTTTACGGAAAGAGATGAAAACGGAAGGCTTACCCGTCCTGTTGGAGCTTTTCAACCTATATATATAGCAGGTTACATTCAGGATCAGTTTACCTTTAACGACCTTACTTTCAATGTTGGTGTCAGGGTCGACCGTTTCGACTTAAATCAGCAGGTGTTAAGAGATCCGTTTGTTTTGGCTCCATTCTACACGGTTAAGGATGTCCCCAACTCCCCCCTGGCAGAGAACAATGTTAATATTCCATCTTCAATAGGACAAGACTACGTGGTTTACGTTAACAGCTTTGAATATGATAATGCTGTCATAGTCGGTTACCGCAATGGAGATCAATGGTTTAATTCTGCCGGTGAACCCCTTACTGATCCTGCTACTCTGGCTGCAGCCGCTGGCGGTGATATCAAACCATTCCTTGTTACTCCTCCCAATGCTACCGATGGTGATGGTAATCTTTTGGCAGATAGCAGAACAATCGAACCAGAGGCCTTTAGAGATTACGATCCTCAAACCATAGTAATGCCCAGGATCGCTTTTAATTTCCCTATTACAGAAGAAGCTTTATTCATAGCCCATTATGACCTGCTAGCGCAAAGACCAACTTCTGGAATTTCAAGATTGGATCCTTTTGATTACCTCAACCTCCTTAATGGTGATAATGGGGGCATAATTAATAACCCCGATCTTTTACCTCAAAAGACTACTGAATACGAGTTGGGTTTTAAACAAGCACTTTCTAAAAAATCTGCAATTAAAATCTCTGCCTTCTACCGCGAGTTGCGCGATCTGATCCAGACCGTTTCCTTTACCCAGGCTTATCCTATTACCTACGTGGCCTATGGTAACCAGGATTTTGGTACAGTTAAAGGTTTTACGCTGGAATATGAGATGAGGCGGGTAAACAATGTTAAACTCGATGCCAATTATACACTTCAGTTTGCCGATGGAACAGGTTCGGGAGTGAATTCAGGTCTTAACCTGGCCAGAAATGGCCAGCCTAACCTTCGCTATATATTGCCTCTTAGCTTTGATAACCGTCACCAGATATTGGTACGTCTTGATTATCGCTACGGAGGAGGTAGCCGTTACAACGGACCCGTATGGTGGAATACCAATGTGTTGGAAAATTTTGGTATTAACATTACCTGTAATGCTCTTTCCGGTCAGCCGTACACCAAAAGGGATTCCCCCTTCATAGTAACTGCTGTTCCTTCTAATGCCGCCCAGGTAGAAGGACAGATCAGCGGTTCCCGTTTGCCCTGGCAGGTTACATTTGATGCCCGTATTAATAAAATTTTCAATCTTACTAAAAACGGAAGCCGGTCTTTGGAGGTTTACTTCCAGATCCTGAACCTTCTAGATACCAAGAATGTCATAGGTGTATATCCATTTACCGGTACTCCTGATGACGATGGTTATCTGGTAAGTGCCGAAGCACAGGCAGCAATAAACGACCAAACCAGCGCACAGTCTTTTATTGACTTGTACAACAGAAGAGTGAGCAATAACCCATTTAATTTTTCTCTACCTCGCAGAGTACGTCTTGGTATAGCGTATAACTTTTAAGAAAAGCTAACTGAAATATGAAAAGGAATAGTCTATTATTAGCTGTAATAATGCTTCTGGGTTTGAGCACGACAGAAGCCAGGGAAAACCCAAAAAAGAAAAATAAGAAATCTGCTGTTCAGGCATTGGCTGAAGGTTGCGCCCCGGCTACATCGTCAGTAGATCTCAATATCAACAATATTAGAGCCCGTATGTTGGGTAGTGGCGATATGTGGTGGGATCTGAACGATGCCCAATATGAAGTTCCCAAAGGCAGCAGAAGGCATTCTATGTTTGCGGGTGCTTTATGGTTGGGTGGAATAGACGATGCCGGCCAATTAAAACTGGCCGCCATGACCTATCGCAGGGATGGGGTAGATTACTGGCCTGGCCCGCTTGACGAAAACGCTGCTATCACCTCTCAAATCTGTGAAGATTACAACCGCCACTGGCTTATTTATAAGGAAGAAGTGGAAACACATGCTGCCTGGATTGACTGTAAGGAAGATCCGAATTGTGATCCTGAGGATAATTTCCCCGATTATGCGGGCAATGTACCCCAGTCTATTATAGAGTGGCCTGGCAATGGTAAAGATGGTGAACTCCCCGATAAACTGGCCCCTTATTTTGAATCAGGTCAAAACGGAACTCCTGGTTTTTACGATTGGGAGTGGGATTATCCCGGTTATGACCTCAACAGGGAATTTAACTGCCAGTTGAAAGAGGTTGATCTGCTCTATGGTGACCAAACCGTTTGGTGGGTATACAATGACAAGGGAAATATTCATACCGAATCACAGGCTGGTGCCCTTGGATTTGAGATCAGGGCCCAGGCTTTTGCATTTACGTCAAATGACGAGATCAATAATATGACCTTTAATAACTACCGTATCCTCAATAAATCAACTTTCAGATTAACAGATACCTATTTCAGTACCTGGTTTGACCCTGATGTTGGTAACCCCTTTGACGATATAATCGGTTGTAATATTCCCCGTGGTCTCGGATATTGCTACAATGGCGATCTGGACGATGAAGGACCAAATGGCTATGGAACATTTCCGCCTGCTATCGGCTTTGACTTTTTTCAGGGCCCTTTTGCCGATTATTTTGACGGTAAGGATAACGATCGCGATGGTTGTATCGATGGTATTCGTAATGAGCTAACCGGACAATGCGATCCTGAAGACCAAACCATCGGAAGAAATGAGCGTATTATCATGTCGGGTTTTATGTATTACAACAATGGGGGAACAGGGGGGCTTCCCCAGCCTACTACTGACCCGGACATAGGGGAAGAATTTTACAATCTGATGAGAAGTAGGTGGAAAAACGGCAGTCCGTTGATCGAAGAAAATCCTTCAGGACAAGGTAATGCGGCAAACGGTGATGGCTTTGTAGCATCAGGTATTGGCACACCTACTTTGTTTGCCTATCCCGGCTTATCATTCGATACTACTGGAAATTTTGAACCAAGTGCACCGCTTGACTGGTGGGAATCCCCCCAGAATCAGGCTGATAAAAGAGGTTTGCACTGTGCCGGCCCTTTCTCCCTGGCCCCAGGTGCCTTAAACTTTATCACTACTGGAACTGTTTGGGCCAGAAATTTTGGCAGCCAGGATTTATTTGCTTCGGTAGATGATGTGATCATAGCAGATGATAAAGCACAGCAATTATTTGATAATTGCTTTCAGATCCTGGATGGACCGGATTCACCTGTACTCGAAATAGTTGAGTTAGACAGAAAGTTAGTTTTCAAATTAACGGATGCCTATAATTCCTCCACCATAGGTTATGAGCAAATAGATCCTCTTATTGCTCCTGATCCGGATTGGAACTTTGCTCAGATAGACAGTGCCCGTAGAACCGGATATTTTAGTTATCGCTTTGAGGGCTTCCAGGTTTTCCAGGTAGAAAACGCCAATGTTAGTGTTGATAATCTTTACGATAGTCAACAGTCCCGTCTTATTTTTCAATGCGATATTGAAAACGACATAGATCAATTGATCAACTATACCGTTAATCCTGATCTGGAAGGAGGTCCTCTGGTACCTCAGGATATGACACTTGAGGCCAACAATAGCGGTATAGAACTTAGTTTTACTCTTACAGAAGATGCTTTTGCTACCGGTGACAGAACCCTGGTAAATGAGAAAGAATACTATTTTTATATAGTTGCATACGCGCAAAATCAATATATAAAATTTGATCCGCGTTCACAAGGTGACGATGCTAATGCTCAAAAGTTACCATTCCTCGCAGGGCGTGACCTAGGTAACGGTCAGAGGGCTTATCTGGGAATCCCTCACAGAACTCAAAATAGATTTGGCGGGACACAACTCGGTTCCGATTATGGTGACGGATTGCCGATTACAAGACTGGAAGGGACTGGTAACAGTGGGAATTTCCTCAGACTGACCGATGAAACACGCGAAGCTATTGTCTTAAATGGTGATCAAACGGAACTCGACTATGAGGCCGGAAGCGGACCGGTTACCATAAGAGTGGCTGATCCCTTTGAAGTTAAAGACACTGATTTCAGACTGGAATTCGACCTTTCGGCTACCGATTCTACCTGGACCTTGTACGAAGTACGTGAGCGGCAGGGCAAAGGTGACACTATATTGGCTACTTCACCTAATGGTGTTTCTTTTAGAGGTGAATATTTGGTCGATAACTATGGTATATCAATTTTGGTAACGGATCAAGATGCTCCCGGCAATGATACCCTGGGTATTAGCAACAACGGTATTATTGGCGGTGAAATTGTTTTTGCTGACCCTGTTTTACAATGGTTAACAGGGGTGCAAGATAACGACAATGCCGGGCCACAAAACTGGATACTGGCAGGTTCACAGGCTCTTGCAGATGAAAATGATGATTCTGATTACAATGATTTTAGCGGAGATAATTTTGGAGCTTTTGAAACAATATTAAATGGCACCTGGGCTCCTATGTTCTATACCTCAAATGTTAATTCTTTTAATATTCAAAGGAGTAATGGTATAAGGCCCTCTTCGCCTACGGGAGGCTACTATCCCATAGAATTAATGCCCAATATAGACCTTGTTATCACGCCCGATCATACTAAGTGGACGAGAAGTCCGGTTATAGAAATGGGTGAAGATGGCGATGCCAATAAGGGAGGTAAATTCAAGTTTGCCTTGAGATCAGACCCTTCACTAATACTTCAGCCCGATGGTTCATTGGTGGAAGATCCCACTTCAAATGGCTGGAGCTATTTTCCGGGTTATGCAGTTGATGTAGAAACAGGTAAAAGGCTGAACATAACATTTGGTGAAAGTAGCTGGCTGAAAAGTGAAAATGGCGATGATATGCTCTGGAACCCATCCGATAATTTGGCGAGACGGTTTGACTTTGCATTAGGCGGAATGCATACCATTTATATTCACAGGGCTGATACAGCCACTATCAGTATCAGCATTGGAAATGATGTGGACGTAGATATGTCTTACAAGGGAGATAATATAGACGATCATCCTCTCAAGCGTTGGTTTGATGAAATGAATAATCCTAATCCCAGCATTATTACAGGAGCTTATCAGGTTTTCAGAACGGTTACCTGGGCTTCTGTTCCTTTGGTATCGAGGCCTGAATTTAGGTTCAATGACTACAGGGATATCCCTACTGAAGTAAGAGTATCTCTCAGGATGGAACAGCCGTATAGAGTAGGTTCGTATAAAGATACTTACAACGGCCAGCCTACTTATACTTTTTCAACTACTGGCTTTGAAGCCGATCTCAATAATCGTGAAGTTGCCGAAAATGCTCTGGATGACGTAAGAGTTGTACCCAACCCTTACTACGGTTCATCTGCTTATGAAGACAGCCAGCTGGATAATATCGTTAAGATCACTAACCTGCCAGACAGATGCAACATCAGCATTTTCATGACTAACGGTACCCTGGTACGCACTATAAATAAGGATAATACTCTTCCTTTCGTTGAATGGGATCTGAGAAATGATTTCAATGTACCTATTGCCAGCGGCATTTACCTCATACACATAGATGCCGGTCCTATTGGTGAAACAGTAGTAAAATGGATGGGTAGTTTAAGACCGGTTGACTTAAATGCCTTCTAAAATTTGAAACGAGAGAGAATGAAAAATAAACAATTAAAAATTGCGGTAACTGCAATAGCTACCGCAATAACTCTTCAGTTTGTTTGGGCAGGAAATCCTCAAAGAGCAGGATCTGCCGGAGCCTCGGAGCTACTTATTAATCCCTGGGCCAGGAGTGGGGGGTGGAGTAGTGTGAATATTGCCAACGTTAAGGGGGTAGAAGCCACTTTTCTCAATATAGCAGGTACCGCCTTTACCGAAAGAACAGATATCTCATTTACCAATACACAATGGCTGTTGGGAGCAGGGATTTCTATTAACGCAGCTGGCTTTGCCCAAAAGGTTAGCCCCACAGGTGTGCTAAGTGCCAGTTTTGTTTCTTTTGATTATGGCGAATGGGAGCGGACTACTGTAGATAATCCTCTTTCAGGTCTAGGAACTATAAGCCCCAGTACGGTAGTAATTGGTTTAGGATACGCTCAGCGTTTTACGGAGAGTATCAGAGGAGGTATTAATTTAAAATTGTACTCCCAGTCATCTGATAACCTGGCGGCAAATGCACTTTGCATCGATGCAGGAGTACAATATGTTACCGGTTCTGAAGAGCAATTTAAATTTGGTATTACCCTGCGTAATGTAGGGCCCTCAGTTTCATTTGAAGGTGATGGGCAATCTGTAGTATTACCCGTACCACAAGGAGGTTACAGCCAGGCCTTTAGCGAGCGTAGCGCTACTTTTGAATTACCGGCAACCCTTTCAATCGGTGGTAGCTATGACTTTAATTTCACAAGCCAGAGATTTACCTTAGCAGCAGCCTTTCAGTCAAATTCTTTTGAGAAAGATCAATATACCTTAGGGGCAGAATACTCCATAAAAGAAATTGTTCAAGCGAGGGTTGGATACACCTTTTTCGACAACAGGGTTTTTGAAGAGCAGACTACAGCTTTTACGGGGCTTTCGGCAGGAATATCTTTCAATGTTCCCGTGGGTAGTAGCGATTTTATTTTAGATTATTCTTACCGGCCTACCAATGTGTTCAGTGGAGTTCACTCTATTGGACTGGGTTTTGAGCTCTGATTGCCAGTATATAATACTAAAGCCTTTTTTTGTAAATTTGGCAACCTTTAAAAAGACCAGCTAAGTTGGTCTTTTTTTCATTTAAATGATTGATGTTATGGCAAGTATAAATTATTATACAAAGGAAGGGCTCAAAAAGTTAAAGGACGAGCTGGAGTATATGAAGAGCGTTGAAAGACCACGTATATCTGAACAGATAGCGGAGGCCAGAGATAAAGGAGACCTTTCTGAAAATGCAGAATACGATGCAGCAAAAGAAGCCCAGGGCTTGTTAGAGATGAAGATCAGCAAGTTGGAAGATGTGATTGCCAATGCCAGGGTACTGGATGCTTCACAGGTAGACACTTCCAAAGTAATGGTACTTTCGAGCGTTAAGATCAGGAATATTCAGAATGGAGCAGAAATGAAATACACCCTTGTTTCAGAGTCAGAAGCAGATCTCAAAAGCGGTAAGATCTCCATCAACTCTCCTATAGGTAAAGGATTGATGGGCAAAAAGATAGGTGATAAAGCAGAGATCCAGGTACCTTCAGGTAAAATTACTTTTGAAGTGGTGGACATTAGTATGGGGTGATATGAGCAGTGTATTCAGCAAAATAATAGCAGGTGAAATTCCTTCATATAAAATAGCAGAAGACAGTCGCTATTATGCTTTTCTGGATATCAATCCTTTACATGAAGGGCATACCTTGGTTATTCCTAAACAGGAAACCGATTACCTTTTTGATGTGGAGGATGAATTGTATTCCGGCTTATGGCTTTTTGCCAAAAAAGTATCAGCAGCACTTGGCAAAGCCATACCCTGTGAAAGAATAGGAGTAGCAGTAATCGGCCTCGAAGTTCCACATGCTCATATTCATTTGGTCCCCATCCACGGAATACACGATATTGATTTCAGCAAGCCGAAACTCCAATTTAGCAAGGAAGAGTTTGAAGCTATTGCCAAGAAAATCCGCATGAAGTTTTAACCGATCCGGCCGGGATTATTCTTTAAGAACTGTTCCCAGTTTTTAGCTTTACCAGCATTAAATATATTACCGGATTGATAATGATGGCATATTGCTACCGCCAGCCCGTCAGTGGCATCCATATAACGGGCTTCGATCTTTTGCTGTAGGATGTTTTCCAACATGGCCGCTACCTGTTCTTTAGAGGCATTGCCATTGCCTGTGATAGACTGTTTTATTTTACGGGGAGAGTATTCTGTAATGGGAATATTGCGATAGAGGCCGGCAGCCATTACCACTCCCTGAGCCCTTCCCAGCTTCAACATGGATTGTACATTCTTGCCAAAAAAAGGAGCCTCCACAGCCATTTCGTCCGGCAAATAATTTTCTATGAGCTTTAAGGTACGCTCAAAAATGCGTTTTAATTTATCGGTGTGATTATTCAGTTTATTGAGCATTACTACGCCACTGGTCTCCACGGATATGCTGTTTTTGCCAATGCCTACAATACCGTAGCCCAAAATGTTTGTTCCGGGGTCTATTCCCAAGATCACCTTATCCTTTTCCATTTCAACCAAAATAAAGCAATAATTTTGACTGTGCCAGATACAATAGTATACATACTTATAGCCTTAGGGGTAATAGTGGCGTTGAGCTACCATTTTATAATGAACCTGATCATAAGAGGCCTGGTTCGGTTAACTTTCCACCCTTTACCTTTACTGGTAGAGCCAGATGAACCGGTGAGCATTGTTATCTCTATGCGAAATGAAGCTGATCATATCGATGTTCTGATAAATGATCTGTCCCGGCTCTATTATCCCCAAGACAGACTCGAAATAATCCTGGTGGATGATCACAGTCAAACAAAACAAATAGAATATATAGCAGCAAAGCTCAGGAGGTCATCTTTAAAAAACTGTAGACTTCTGCACAATCCGGGAGAAGGTAAAAAAAAGGCCTTGTATTACGGTATTGTTGAAGCCTCCCATGAGCTCATACTTCAAACGGATGCCGATTGCAGGATACCGGCCATGTGGGTCAACTCTATGGCCGCCACCTTACTGGCAAATAAGGAAGCCGAAGCTGTTATAGGAGCAGTGAAAATGCAGCCCAGCAGTGGTTTTTGGTCAAGGTTTGCCGCTCTGGATTTTATGAGTTTACAAGCTAGTGGTGTTGGTTTGGCTTTGCGAAAGAAGGTGATAATGGCCAATGGGGCTAACCTGGGCTTTTATCGTAAAACCTGGTTAAAGCACAGGGAAAATGGCGCTGGACTTAGCAGTGGCGATGATGTTTTTTTTATCCAAAGCCTGGCAAAAAACAATAAAAGCGCAATAGCATTTTGCTCTTTCGAGCATTCCATTATCAGCACTCCGGCTCCAGCTAAAATGGAAGAATTCCTACAACAAAGAATTCGTTGGGGAAGTAAGTCTCGGGCCTATACAAGTAAATTCAGCAAAATAGTGGCTTTAACAGTTGGCCTCAGTTCGATTAGCATAGTTGTTTTTTTGCTACTAGGTTTTTGGGATTACCGCCTTCACGAGGCTTTATTAGTAATTTTTATTGCCAAGTTTATGATTGATGCCTGGGTTTTAAAAAGTTTTGCCAGGGAAACACAACAAGCCAGCCTCTTAAAGGTATACCCCTTCTCTGCTTTTGTTTACCCATTTTACATTAGTTGGGTAGTGTTTAAAATGGTTTTTCCTTTTTCTAACAACAAGTGGAAAGGCAGGCCTGTTAGGACTTAAATGTTACTCCTTTAAAATCTGCTCCGCTGGGATTTTGAAATACTCTCAGGTCAAAATTTGGAGCGGCAGCCAGTAGATGATCAAATATATCGGCCTGTATGCTTTCGTAATTAAGCCAGGCAATGTCGTTACTGAAAGCATATATTTCTATGGGCAGACCTAGTTCTGTCGGTTGCAGGTGACGTACCAAAATAGTCTCATTCTGATCGATCTTGGGATGTTGTTTAAGGTACATCTCAATATACTTTCTGAAAACTCCTATGTTCGTCATATGACGACCATTGATAAGCTCCATTTTATCAGCCTTAATATCTTCATTGTATTCATCGATTTCCTTTTGACGGCTGATTACGTAATCTCTTACCCTTTCAAATCCCTGGAAACGTTCCCGCATTTTGTCAGTTACAAACTTAACACTGCTGAGGTCTATAGTGATGGATCGCTTGATCCGCCTTACCCCCATTGATTCCATACCCCTCCAGTTTTTAAAACTATCAGAAATAAAGGCGTAGGTAGGAACTGTGGTTATTGTTTTATCCCAGTTTCTAATTTTAACGGTAGTAAGGTTGATTTCAATGACGTCACCATCAGCACCGTACTTATCCAAAGATACCCAGTCGCCCAGGCGTACCATATCATTAGTAGCTATTTGAATACTGGCTACCAAACCCAATATAGTATCCCTGAAGATCAGTAGAATAATTGCAGTGGCAGTACCAAAAGCCGTAAGTATGGTAACAGGTGATTTACCGATTACCATTGATAGTATGAGAACGGAACCTATTATATAATTAGCAATAACGAATACCTGGGTATAGCTGCTAACCGGCTTGCCTTGCATTTTTTCAGAATGCAGGCCTATGTATTCCAAACCTTTCAAAAAACGGGTAATAACAGTCATTAAAATGGCTATCATATAAATGATAATACCCTTTTGAAGAAGAAGAATACTAGTGTCAAACTCGTGAAATACGAATGGAATAGAATTGTAAAGAATCAGGCCTGGTACCAGGTGTGCTAAAGAGTCAAACACTTTTTTCTCGAGGAAAATATCATCATAAGTGTTTTTTGTTCTTCTAACATAAGCACTTACAAAGCTTAAAATGATCCTCTTTGCTATGAAATCTGCCAGAAAGCTGATGAGCAATAATATAATTACGTCAATGGCGAGGGTTAAATAAGATGTCAGTTCCTCATCAATGCCCTGGTTTAATAACCAGTTATTGGCCCAGTGTCCTACGTTGAATTCCTCCATGAGAATTGATTTTATTTGCAAAAATAGGTTACTACTCTGTATACCTGGTTGTGATCATATCCACAGCAGAGGCAGTAAAATAACCATAACCACTTTGTTGGGGGTTGTCCACATTGTAAATATTGCCGGTTACTGGGGCTGGAGGCGGATCAAAAGTACTGCCTACCTGAAAAGCCAGCTG
Organism: Owenweeksia sp.; assembly: GCA_028277105.1. Lineage (GTDB taxonomy): Bacteria > Bacteroidota > Bacteroidia > Flavobacteriales > Schleiferiaceae > JANQHO01. Next base: position 14,450 of record JANQHO010000100.1, read on the forward strand.
AGCGATTAGTTCCAGATATTCGCGATATTCCCTGGTAAGGGAAGATACTTCTAAAGTGGCGCTGTCACCGTTATTATCAAAAGGCCCGAAATAATCAAAAGCAGGGATAACATCCCCCCCAAAGTATTCCCCGTCAATCACATCGTCAAAAAAGACCGTAATATCATTAGTTACAAGAGAATCGTTTTCCCATAGGCGAAAACGGTAATTGTCTCCTTTACCCAGAGGTTCCTGGAAATAGACCAGGGCATAATCACCTTCTGTAAATACCTGGGGACTGGTATTTCTGTTCAGCGATCTCACATTAGAGGAATCAAACCTTAAAACCCTGTTCATAGTTTCCGGAAAAGACCGCCAGGTACTCTGTTCAAAATTAGGATTGCCAGCCGGGATCTGAACCTCTATTTCATAGCTGTTGCCGATCGATCCCCTGAAGTTAGTGCTGTAAAGCCCGGCCAAGCTATCAGGTAAAAGCTCACTTACCCTGCTCCCGTTCTCATAGAGAAAAACAGTGGCGTTTTCTATTCTTGGAGTTTGCCCCTGGTCAAAATAACCGGCCGTTACGGATACCGTTACATATGTATCAGCTGAGTCCGTTACCCGTCCTACGATGTTAATACCTATTGAAGAATTGGGGACGTCTATGGTTACAACATCCTGGCAGGATGTAAGAATAAGAAAACCGGTGATAATGTATAAAATCAACTTTTTCATATTGATCAAAAATTAAAATTCCAGGTTGCAAATGGAATAGCCGTGGCAAAAATGGATAGCCGGACCGCTTGCGTATCAAAGAACTGAGTGGAGAAATCAGAAACATCGGGATCGTTAGCCACCGACTGAAAATAAATAGAATAGGCGTTGCGTCTGGCATATACATTGTAAATCCCAAAAGACCAACTGCTGTAGAAACGCTTACCGGGCTTTCTCTCGGGCGTATAATTGGCAGAAAGATCCATACGGTGATAATCAGGTATGCGGAAATTGTTCCTGCCATCATATATGGGTACGGTAATTTCCTCAAATTCAAATTTGCCTGAAGGAGCAGTAATGGGGCGGCCTGTTTGGTAAATGAAATTGGCACTGATATCCCATTTTTTGGTAAGCTGGTAGTTTAGCACTATTGAAAAATCATGTAGTTTATCCCAGTTACTGGCATACCAGTCACCCTGATTGATCTGCCTATCTGCAGTGGCACCGTCTACCTTTAATTCAGAACGCGAAAGGGTATAACTAAGCCAGCCTGTGAGTTTACCGGTCTGTTTGCGGAGGAGAAATTCAGCCCCATAAGCCCGGCCAATTCCACTCAGGATTTCGGTCTCTATAAATTCATTGAAAATAAGATCAGCTCCAGGACGGTAATCCACCAGGTTCAGAAAATCTTTATAATACAATTCTACTGAAGCCTCGTAAGTATTTTGAGAAAAGTTCCTGAAATAGCCCATAGTATATTGATATACCGTAGCCGGGTCTATGTAGGTTCCGGAAGGGCGGTAGAGGTCTATAGGAGTGGGAGAAGTAGTATTCGATATCAGATGAATATATTGTCGTGTACGGTTAAAGCTGGCTTTCAGACTACTCTGCTCGTTAATAAGGTAATTTACAGAAATACGAGGTTCCAGCCCCTGCAGGCCATCAAAACCCTTTATTAAGTCAAAAGACTTATAGTTAAGGGTATCGATGAGTCGATCTTCCTGGGGAAAGTCAGAGTTCTCGTAAATCTGTACCAACTGAGGACCTATCTTGTAAAAAGAAGAATAACGCAAACCATACAGCACGGTGAGCCTTTGGTTGATCTTAGCCTCATGGCTGATATAGAGCGAAGGTTCTATAGCGTATTCATTCTGCAGTTTTATATTGGTAAAGCCTGTTATCTCACCCGGGCTAAAACGGTAATAAATACCCTCAAAGCCATAATCCAGGCGATTCTTGTCATTCAGGTAGTAATTAAATGAACCCTTCAAATGATAATCCTGAATGCGGCTGGTAAGGCGAAAAGAAAACTCGTCATCTTCAGGAGTACCCAAAGAATAAGTATAGTCACTGTATACAAAAGTAAAATTAGAGAATAGCTTGTCGCTGAATAAGTGATTCCAGCGCAGGCTGGTGGTAGCATTACCCCAGTCGAAACCAAAAAGATCGTTGACCTCAAAAACGTCACGGCCAAAGTAACCCGACAGAAATAACCTGTCTTTATCACCCAGGCGGTAATTTACTTTCATATTGAGATCGTAGAAATAAAGTATGTTCTGATTAATGTCCGGATCATCAGACAACGCCAGAAAAATATCGGCATAAGATCTGCGGCCTGCCACCATAAAGGAAGATTTGTCCTTGATGATAGGACCTTCTACCAACAGTCGGCTGGACAACAGGCCAATACCGCCATTGAAAGCATACTTTTTACTGTTACCTTCCTTTTGCCTTACATCAATTACAGAGCTTAATCTCCCTCCGTACTGGGCCGGGATACCTCCTTTGTAGACTTTTACATCTTTTACGGCATCGGCATTAAAAATGGAAAAAAAGCCAAATAAGTGAGAGGAATTATAAACCGGTGCTTCATCCAGTAAAATGAGGTTTTGATCAGCAGCACCACCTCTTACATTAAACCCGTTAGCTCCTTCTCCAACGGTAGTTATACCTGGCAAAAGCGTTAAAGTCCGTATGATGTCCGTTTCTCCTAAAAGCTGGGGGACTTTTTGGATTTCCTTTACATCCAGTTTGGCAACACTCATTTCTACACTGGTTACATTTTTATCGATCCTTTCTGATGTAACTTCTACTTCTTGTAGCTGTGTTTGTGATTCAGACAATTCAACCGATACAGACATATCTTTTGTCAGGTCTATGCTTTTGATCACGGTTTCGAAGCCTATGTACTGGTATTCTACCTGGTAACTGCCGGCCGGTAAGGTAATAGAGTAATAGCCGTAAAGATTGGTAGAAGCTCCAGCTTTTAGTTCTTTGACATATACATTAACCCCGATCAGTTCTTCACCATTAGATGCATCCCGCGCATATCCGCTAAGGGTGTATTTGTTTTGGGAAAATAATATTACGGGAAGTAGAAAGAGGGTAACTAATAGATTTCTTATCATTAGATCGGGCTAAAACTAAATTCGTCTCACAACGTTTTGTTAAAAGGATTTATTTTGAAAGACGTGGCTTAAAAATTGCCCACAAATATCATAAATTGTCCTTCCCAATTTTCACCAGGGGACTTAATTCGCAATTATGAAAATGTTAATCCGAGGAGTTAAAATGATGAATAAGCTAAAATATCTGTTGTTGGGTTCAACGCTGGCCTTTGCATTGGGTTTCTACCTGCCTAAAAAAAATTCAGAGAAAAAGGATAAAGTAGTTCTAAATCTGGTTTATAATGTATTGAATTCCAGGCATTTTTCACCTAAAGAGATCAATGATGATTTTTCATCAAAGGTTTTTGACCATTTTGTAGAAAGCGTTGATTACAATAAACGTTTTCTGCTGGAAGAAGATCTGAAGTCATTGGAAAAGTATCGGTATACCATCGACAATGAGATAAAAAACTCCGAACTCATCTTTTTTGAAGAGGTTTATCGTATATACACCTCCAGATTTGAGCAGGCTTCGGCATACTATAAAGACATATTGGCAGAGCCGTTTGATTTTAGCCTGCGTGAAAAACTGGAAACGGAGGATGAAAAGCTCGACTTTGCCAATAATAAAGAGGAATTGAAAGACCGTTGGAGGCTGTATTTAAAACACCGGGTTTTGATCCGTATTGAAGAGGGAATGGAAGAACAAGAAAAGGCCAGGGAGGAAAACGATACCACTGTAGAGGTAAAGACCTTTGCCGAACTGGAAGAGAAAGCAAGGGAAAAGGAGTTGGAGTTGCATGAAACCTGGC
>JANQHO010000050.1 GCA_028277105.1 Owenweeksia sp.
CCTCTATCAACCCCAGGGTTATGGCCTCCTTTTTCAGAAAGCTGAACCGCGAGGAGCTCACTTACAACGAAAATCTGGAATTCCTGATGACTCACCCCCACAATAACTCGCGTATCAAGGCTGCCTTAGAATACGAGTTACAACAAGATTTCCGGGAAAAGTCTTTTGCGCTTAAGTGGCAAAAAATAAAAGAGAGCTTTAATTAGCCCTCAGTTCCGGCCAGCTCATCTCTATTTAACAGCTGATAAAATTTCTGAACATCTGATTTTTGATATTAGTGTTTCTTTCCTTTCGCAATTAACCCCTGTCCTGCAGAATCTGAAATAAATTCTTATTTACTGACAACTGACCATTACTTAAGCCCTTTAAGTGATCTCAGCAGATGAGCAGGCTTTTAAAAACAATGAATTTGTATCCGATGGAATGATAAGGATGTTAAAAGTGATTACTTATTAACTATTTTACTCTATATTTACAAGTACTGACCCTTTTAAAATTTCGATTACACCTGTAAATTAAATTTATTCTGTAAAATTCTTATTTCTCCAATTAACACATCATGAAACAATCATTTAATTTAACAAATGGAATTATGCTTTTACTGGCATTATTTCCAATAGTTTATTGGAGTGTATATCATTTAAATCAAGATCTCTGGTGGGACGAGCTCGTATCTTTACAAGATTACATTTTAGTTGATTATGAAATTACCAAAACTAATTATACCGAGCCCAACAATCATATATTTTTTAATCTCGTAAATAATTTTTACACTAGACTAATTAATATCAGGGATTTGTATGAAATTTTAGATCATGTCCATATATTGAGGTTATTACAGCTATTGCTATCTTTAGCAACAATTTTATATTCCTATCTAATTGTAAAAAATTTCTTTTACAAAAAACACGCTTTCATAACTCCTTTTATAATAGCCACTTGCATTCCTTTTATAAATTTCTCTTTACAATTAAGAGGATATAATATGAGTATGTTATTTATGATTATGACTATATATTATACCTGGTCATATATTGAGAGCAGAAAGCTATATAAGTTGGTCATTCAGATAATGTCTGTTTTCCTTCTATTATACACCATTCCATCTAACATATATGTTTTATTTGCGTTCAGTGTAACAATCATATGGGTATGGTTAAAACAACGATCTAGTAAGGATCCGGATTACGACAGAGTAACCTATAGAAATTTATTTATTGCCGGAATCATTGCTGCAATACTAACCCTGATCGCATACCAGTCTATAATTAATGACGTACTACATAATCGTTTTGTGGATAAAAAGCCTGACGAAAGATTTTTTGTGTTATTTAATCAATTTCCTACGGTCACATATTTCTTCTTATCAGAAAGGTGGTTGATTATACCTATCATATTAGTCGGATTATGGATTAAAGCAAAAAAGAGGTTAAAATTACCTAACCAAAATAAGTTTAACTCTTTGGTAATTATATTTATCTTACCGTTTATACTATTATTTTTACACAACAAGGAGCCTTTTCAACGGACATTTATTGTTTTAATCCCAATTTTCTCTATACTACTATCAATTTTAATTATCAATGCTATTTCAAATATAAAAACTAGTGGCAAGATAAAAACAATCAGTCTTGTATCTATCTGCATATATACTTTAGTAGCATTTGTTTTTTATTCAGAAAAAAATGAAAATATATTAGTTAATAATTTAGAAAAAAATATTAGGGAGCAAAATATTTACAGAAATTATTATCTTTCTAAACTTTATACTCCACATGATGCTGCCAAAAAGATAAAAACCTATTCCAAAAACCCCGTTGCCTTCTATGTAGATGAGTTAGATAAGGTTGCAATAGTACGTTATCTTGAAAAATATAATGTAGAAAATTATTTTATCCCGAGAATCCGCCAGCAAAACGTCACTGTAAAGAACCAAAATTACAATCACATTGCTTTAGTTCAGGTGTCTGATAGCGACTATAAGAATTTAAAATACATGAATATTCCATGTCAACTACCTGTTGGAAACAAATTCAACAAACACCGCTTAATGATGACACTCATTTCTAATGTAAACAAACCCGATAATTCGTTTTTATTAACGGGTTTTCATGAAAAAATGAGACAGTTTATAAATCAAGAGAAAAAATCTAATTTCAATCTGATAGATTCTTCCAGTTATTTACAGATCTATAAAGTCACCCCTAAATAAGCTTATCTTTCACTAATAAGTAGTTATTTAATTGCTATTGCCGAAATCTCTACGTTCACATCTTTAGGCAAACAAGCTACCTCTACCGTTTCGCGGGCAGGGGGATCGCTTTCAAAAAAGCTGCCGTATACTTCGTTGATCTGGCTGAACTGCCCCATATCTTTAATGAAGATACTGCACTTTACCAAATCGCTGAAATCCATACCCGCTGCGGCTAGAATACTCCCCAGGTGTTCCATTACCAGGTGGGTTTCCGATCGGATATCCTCTGTTTTTAACTCTCCGCTTTGAGGGTCTAATGCTATCTGACCTGATATATACAGAGTACTATTAGCCCAAACAGCCTGGTTATAGGGACCGATAGGGGCCGGAGCCTTATCGGTATAAATGACTTTTTTCACGTTTTAATTTTATTTCTATTTGCAGGTTAATTGCTCAAATGTAAAAACATACCGTGAAAGTTCTCATTCTTGACAATTATGATTCCTTTACTTATAACCTCTTCCATTACGTTCAGGCTTTTACAGATAATGTTAGTGTGAAGCGCAATGATGAGCTAAGTGTAAATGAAGTTGACAATTACACCCACATTATTATTTCCCCGGGACCGGGCTTACCCTCCCAGGCCGGTATCAGCCAGACTCTCCTTAAAAAATATTATTCCGTTAAAAATATACTGGGAGTTTGTCTCGGCTGCCAGGCTTTAGCCGAATTCTTTGGAGGTTCTCTTTACAATCAGAACGAAGTGGCCCACGGCATAGAACGAAAGATCGTGAGAACAAAAGCAGATTCATGGCTGCTCAAAGACCTGCCTTCTGCCTTCACGGTTGGTTTATATCATTCCTGGGCCATAGATCCGGCAAAACTTCCCTCAGAAATAAATGTCACTGCTCTTAGTGAAAAGGGTATCGTCATGGCCATAGAACATGCGTATTTGCCACTGGCCGGAGTACAGTTCCACCCTGAATCTATTATGAGTGATTACGGTAAAAAGATCGTTAAAAACTGGTTGTACCGTTAACGCTCAAAATCCCCTACCGTTCTTCTCCGTTCAAACTTGAGATCGCTCAACATATCCGCCTTAACCCTGATCGTTAAAAAATAAGATTGCTGAAATCCGAAAGGCACCCAGCTGCAAGTGATCTCCCAACAATGAAGGTCGCGTCTGAAATCAAATGTGGTGAAGGTAAAGTCATTAGCCTCCAGGTCATATCCCGTATTAAAGCCTACCCGCCAGTTTTCGGTCAAACTGATATCTCCGTTTATAGTAACAGACTGGTTAACCACTGATTCTAAGCGGGGTTTAGACTCAGACAAATTATAGCTAACGCCTAAATTCCAAGGCGAGTCGAACTCAACCCGGTTGCGAAGGTCATAGTAATTTACATCCCCTTCCGTGATCTCCAGTTCTCCCTGATCATTATTGTTTTCCTGATCATCTGTATTACTATCATCATTAACTGTTTCCGTTCTTTGATCGCGTGGAACTGGCTTCTTATTTTTCTTTTTCTTTTTTCCAAAAGAATCTGAATTGAGGTTTAGTCCAACGGCAAACTGCTGTTGGGTATTTCTGAACCAAACCCCGTTTACATCCAGGGCCGAACGGTTCACCCGCTGTTCCAGCTCTTCATCAAAGCCGTAAAAGTCAAAAGTAGCGTTATAGTTGAGGTTTACTATTCCGTTAAAAGCTGAAGAGGTGGCATCAAAGCGCAGATTTGACCAGTTGAATTCTTCAGCTGCCATATTGTAACTGGTACGCAGGGAGAAACGTTCCAGCAATTTTATCTTTTTCAACCCGCTACTATCGCGCTTAGACCTGACTTTTGCCTCCAGGGTATTGAGCAAGCTGAAGTTCACATTCCCTTGTACCCCCTGTGAAGCTGATCCATAAACTGCCCCTTGATAGCGATTAAAAGTCCCGATAGTACCATCAGTATCGTTCTGTACCCTTTGGTAATAACCCCAGAATTCTTCCGAAAAGTCAGGTTTATAGGAAAATCCCACGGAAGGTGTCATGACGTGACGTATCGCCCTTACAAAGCCCCTGTACCGGAAAAGCCCGTATACTTTAGTGGTCATATCGGCCCTGGTGTTGAAATCGCGATTGGCAAAAAAACCGTTTACCGTATCATATAAAGCACTGGTGGGACTTCTTTCTTCATCAAAAAAATAATTTCTGCGGTTCAGATACCAGCGTTCCGTATAGCTCACTGCAGGAGTCAATACAAAATTTTTCAATATTTTATAATTGGCAGTAATCTGCATATTGTGTTGCATACCAGACCGTGAGCTGTCCCTGAAAACCTCTGGTGTAAATATGGGTTGGTCGAGCTTGGTCCTGATCTCATTAACAGCATTCATAGAGTAAGACAAACCTATTTCTTCATACCATTTTTTTGGACCGGCAGACAGCTTTCGCTTAAAGGGAAAATAGCGGTTGTTCAGGTTGAAGTTCAGCTTGGGCAAACTGAAAGAAATGTCATTGGTTTGGTTATTCTGCTGATGGGTTAACGACAAATTAAGGGTGAAGGGAAAGTCGTAAAAGGTTTTAGTTATGTTAACACTCGAGTTCAAACGGTTCTGCAAAACATTATTGGTGTTGACGTCCACAACTTTGTTGTACTGGGCGCTGGCAATATTTACCTGGGCGCCAAAGCGGAAGTCAGGCCGTGCCTTGCCATCCTGTTGATGGGACCACTGTATGGAAAAGTCAGAACGGTTGTCAAAAGCTGAAGGTACAAATTCGACAAACTCTTCCTCCCCGAATCTGATCAGGTTATAACCGATATTAACAGTACCGTTGTATTTATAGCGGGTGCGGTAATTAGCATTGGTTCTTAAGCCAAAGCCTCCTTGGGTGTATACATCACCTGTAAAGGTCAGGTCCATGTAATCATTTACCGCCCAGTAATAACCTCCATTGGTCAGAAAATACCCCCTGAACTCCGATTGACCATAAGCTGGAATAATGATCCCCGACTTTCTCCTGTCGGTTGTGGGGAAAAAACCAAAGGGAACCATTAAAGGAGTAGGTACATCTATTAATTCCAGGTAAGCAAACTGGGTTACTACCTTCTCACCGGAAATAACTTTAGCCTTAGGAGTTTTAATATTAAAATGCGGATGCTCGTGGCTACAGGTAGTGAAAGCTGCATTTTTAACAAAGAAAACATTATCTCCGGTTTTCTTTACCCTCTCACCGTGAAGAAAGCCGTCCCCCTCCTGGGTAATTACCTTTTGAATATGTGCTCTCTTCGTATCAAAATTATAGCGCATCACATCGGCCCGGTAGGCTTTGCCATCTTCTGTAAAAATGGGTTTTTGCTGTGTTTTGCCGGTACTGTCTGCCAAACCTTCTGCATAAAGCTCATTGGTGTTAAAATTTATCCTGATGTAACCTGCTTTAAGGGTTATGTTTTGATAGGCTGTATAAGCCTTATTGTACAAATGAATCACCCCTTCAGCTATGCTTCCTATAATGCTATCCTCAGCTGTATAATCGATCAGATCGGAAAGCAAGCCCGGCTTGGTGGGTGTGGAATACACTGAATCTGTACTCAATCTGAAGCGGTCAGATACTGACGTATCAACCAAGGCTGTATCGCTTATCGCCATGCTGCTGTCCGCCAGAAAAATATTCTGAGTTGAATCCGGGGGTTCTACCTGGGCGCTTGCGGATACCATTAAACCAACAAAGGCCGTTAATAAAATGATTATTTTCTGGCTTGGAACACGCAATATGACTAATAAATTTGCTGTTAGAAACAGAGCCCTGATTTGAATCGCCAAAGCTAATCAAAAATCAGTCCATTGAAGAGAGCACTTATTATAACGCTGGTTTTCAACCTGGTATTTTTTACCGGTTCGGGGGATGTTCATACCCATATAAAAGGTGATGGAGTTAAAACGGTTGTGATCGATGCCGGGCACGGAGGCATTGACCCCGGCAACCTGGGTACTGGCAGGTATAAGGCTACCGAAAAAGATATTGCTTTAAAAGTAGCTTTAAAACTGGGAAAGTATATAGAAGATAATTTTGACGATGTCAAAGTGGTTTACACACGTAAAACCGATGTTAAAATAAAATTGAAAGACCGGGCTGACATTGCTAATAAAGCAGAAGCTGATCTTTTTATTTCCATTCACTGCGATGCTTTTAAAAACAGGTCCGTACATGGCAGTAGTTCATTTGTGATGGGAAAAAATCACGATGATGAGAATATGAGGGTAGCTCAGCAGGAAAACTCGGTGATCTTTCTGGAGGAAAACTACGAAGAAAACTATGAAGGTTTTGATCCCAATAAACCGGAAACCTACATTGCCCTGACTGCTTATCAAAATGCTTTTTTGAATCAGAGTATATCTCTCGCTCAAAAAATACAGGACCAGTTCAGAGAAAGGGTAAACCGCAAAGACAGAGGGGTAAAACAGCAACCCCTCTATGTTACCAGCCGCACCGTTATGCCCGCTGTATTAGTTGAATTAGGGTTCCTCACCAACAAGGAAGAAGAAGATTTTCTCAACTCTGATAAAGGGCAATCTTACCTGGCTTCAGCTATCTTCAGGGCTTTCAGAGACTACAAAAAAGAAAGGGAATCTTTTGTGGTGAATCCGATAAGGAATACTCCTACGGCAAATACTGATATTGACAAGGTAACAAGCTCTCAGGATACCCCGGCAAAGGAAAATAAAATCATCGCGCAAAAACCTGAAGCCGAAGGTGAAGTATATTACTCTGTGCAAATTGTAACCAGTGGGCTGAAAAAAGAGCTCATACCAGAGAACTTTAACGGAGTAAAAGGAGTTAGCTTTTATAAAGATGGAGGTTTATACAAATATATTGTTGGAAAACACCATACATTGGAAACTGCTGAAGCTCTTAAAGCCAAGCTAAAAAGCCAGGGATTCAAAGATGCTTTCGTTGTAGCCATTGCCAGAGGAAAGAGAATTTCGTTGGATGAAGCCCGAAATCTCCTTCAATAAAATTTTTAATCTTTGTCCCTAATAATATAACCTTGATCCTTTGAAAATCACTAAGGAAGTAAAAGTAGGCTTAATATCCCTTGCTGCTCTTGCCTTACTCTACTGGGGCTTTAATTTCCTAAAGGGTAAAGAACTGTTTACCAATAAAAGAGTTTATTACGCAGTTTACGATCACGTAGATGGCCTTAACCGTTCACGCCCGGTTACCATAAATGGCTTCCAGGTTGGCCAGGTTGAAGATATTTATTTTCATCCCGATGGCTCTGGTGAATTAGTCGTAAAAATGAATATGACAAGCGATTTTAAAATATCGCGGAATACCCTGGCCCGCATCTACAGTACCGATATTTTGGGGGATAAATCCATCGAGCTGGTACTGGGTAATGATATTGAGCCTGCCAAGAGTGGCGATACCCTGAGGTCTGATATCCAACTGAGCCTTACCGAAGAAGTAAACCGCCAGGTTGCTCCCCTGAAACAAAAAACCGAAAAATTGCTCAGTTCTATAGACACCGTTCTTATTCTGGTCTCCGGCTTTTTGAACGAGCAAACCCGGCAGAACTTCGTAGAGACATTTAACAGTGTTAGACGCAGCTTTCAGATCCTGGAAAACACGGTTCGTTCAGTAGATGAAACTGTAACAGAGACTCAACCCGACCTGAGATCCATTATCCACAACATAGCCAGTATTACCAAAAACCTGGAAGAAAATAATGATCGTTTCACTGAAATCTTTGCCAATATAAATACCCTTAGCGATTCGCTTTCCAAAGTACAGTTTCGGGAAACTTTTGATAACCTGAGCAAAGCACTGGTTACTACAGAAGATGTACTTCATAAAATTAACGAAGGAGAAGGCAGTATGGGTAAGCTTCTCAACGATCCTGAACTGTACGACAATCTCGAAAATGCCAGCGAACAACTAAATCGCCTTATATTAGATATCAAATACAATCCAAGCCGTTATGTAAACTTTTCTGTTTTTGGCAACCGCAGGACATACACCGAAAAAGAGATCAGGGAACAGGAACAAAAGCTGAAAAAAGAAAGGGAAAAAAAAGAGGAAGAAGATTTAAAAGAAGAAGGTCAGTAACTCATGCATTTTGGGATACAAAATATCATTTTCATTGTAATTCTGGCAATCGCCACTTATCTGTTTGCCCGTAGCTTCAAAAAAATATGGCGCAACATAAAACTGGGTAAAGATCTGGATCGCTCCGACCGAAAAAACGAACGTTGGGCCTTGATGACAAGGGTAGCCCTTGGTCAGAGCAAAATGGTAAAGCGCAGGGTAATTGCCGGATTTTTCCATGTTCTTATCTATGCCGGATTTCTACTGATCAATATTGAAGTGGCTGAAATACTGATTGACGGTATACTGGGCACCCACCGCATTTTTGCCGGACCCCTGGGGCTTGTTTACGATGCCGCCATCAATTTTTTTGAAGTTTTGGCCGTTTTAGTCATCATTGCCTGTGTTGTTTTTCTCTGGAGAAGGAATGTAAGTGTTGTTCCCCGCTTTAAAGAGCTGAAAGGCTGGGCCAAAAAAGACGGAAACAACATTCTTATCATAGAGATCGTATTGATGTTTGCACTGCTTATCCTGGGAGCGGCAGAAGCCAATATGGATGATAAAGTAGCTGGTCCCTGGATAGTGAGCGGTATGCTAGCCCCTCTCTTTGGTAATATATCTCAGGAATCCCTTCATTTGATAGAACGTATAGCCTGGTGGGCTCATATTGTAGGTATACTGGCCTTCCTAAATTACCTCCCCTTTTCCAAACACTTCCATATCATCATGGCCTTTCCCAATGTTTGGTATTCCAAACTGCAACCCAAAGGGCAATTTACCAATATGGAAAGTGTAAAAAAGGAAGTAGAAACCATGATGGATCCCAATGCCGACCCTTTTGCAGCTCCTGCAGAAGGTGATACCCCTCCCGGGAGATTTGGGGCTAAAGACGTTACCGATCTGAACTGGGTGCAATTGATGAATTCTTATTCATGTACAGAATGTGGCCGCTGCACAGCAGTATGTCCAGCTAACCTGACTGGCAAAAAATTATCACCCCGAAAAATTATGATGGACACCCGCGACAGATTGGAAGAAGTGGGTAAAAATATTGATGCCAATAAAGGAGAGTTTAAAGATGACGGCAAGAGCCTGCTGGACGATTATATTACCCGTGAAGAATTGTGGGCCTGTACCACCTGTAATGCCTGTGTGGAAGCCTGTCCCGTAAATATAGACCCGCTTTCTATCATCACAGATATGCGCAGGTATCTGGTTATGGAGGAGTCTTCTGCCAGCCAGCAGATCAATATGATGATGACCAATGTAGAAAACAACGGTGCTCCCTGGGCTTATGCCCAGGCCGACCGTGCCAACTGGATAAACGAATAAATGCCTGGAGAAAAAACCAAACAACTGCGTGAGCTTAGCGTTGACGGTAAAAAGATCAGTCCGTTATTACCAGAGGATATCAAAAATTATCTCATCGATATAGACGGTACTATCTGCGATGATATTCCCAATGAAGAGCCAGAGCGGATGGCTACGGCACAGGTATATCCGGATGCCTTGAAAACACTCAACAAATGGTTTGAAGAAGGACACATTATAACTTTTTTTACCTCCCGTACAGAAGACCACCGGGAAGTCACAGAAAAATGGCTTCAGCATCACGGTTTTAAATACCACGGCCTGCTGATGGGTAAACCAAGGGGAGGCAATTATCACTGGGTTGACAATCACCTGGTGAGGGCCACCCGGTACAAAGGAAGATTTACAGACCTGGTTGAAAAAGAAGTCAAAATCCAGGTTTTTAAATCGTGATATGAAAGCGGCTTATTTCATATTAGCCCTCCTGTTTGGGGTTATAGCCTGTCAAAAAGATAACTTCCTTCAACTTTCTACTTCCGAGACTTTAAAGAACTTTTTACCCGATTATTCTTCTGATCGCTTTTTTGCCAGCAATAATGGTGATACCATCAGGATGAAAAGGATTTCAGGTAGCACCAACTTTGAGCGGGTAAATGCTGTGAATAATGCCAGGGGAAGTTTACCGGATTACGATTATGTAGAAGCAGAGCAGCAAAAGCTGGTTATTGGTTCAGATACACCTTATACCCGCTTTAATTTTGAATTGAGCACTCAATACAACCCCTCAATAGCTTCGCGTAAAGAAGATTTCTTAAGTCTTACTTTTGAGGAAGAAAGTGGGGTAACCAATACCGGGATCAATTTGACCTTTAGGGATTCTGTTATTTGCCTTAACCAGCGCTGCCGGTTACAAGATACGCTCAAGTTACAGAACAATACTTTTTTTGAGGTGTATTTTACTCCACGCGACAGTGTGAATATTAACGCTCTTTACCTGAATGAAAGTTCGGGTTTAGTAGGTTTTAAAACATCCGATAACCGGATCTTTGAGCTGATACCATAATGGAAAACGGAACGATAAAGGTGCCTACTATGGCCGAAAAAATGCCCGAAGGCAAAAAACCCGAAGTATTATTTTGGGTAGGCTGTGCCGGAAGTTTTGATGACCGGGCCAAAAAGATTACCAAAGCTTTTGTTAAAATTCTCTCTAAAGCCGGAGTTGATTTTGCCGTTTTGGGAACTGAAGAAAGCTGTACAGGTGATCCGGCCAAACGGGCGGGCAACGAATTTCTTTTTATGATGCAGGCTATGGCCAATATAGAAGTACTCAATGCCTATGAAATTACCGACATAGTTACGGCCTGCCCTCATTGCTTTAACACCCTTAAAAATGAATATCCCGAATTAGGAGGAAATTATAAAGTAATACACCATACTACTTTCATTAATAATTTGCTCAAGGAAGGTAAACTGAGTGTGGAAGGAGGGTCTTTTAAAGGAAAGCGCATCACTTTCCACGATCCTTGTTATTTAGGCCGGGCCAATGGCATTTATGAAGCTCCTCGTGAACTCATACAAAAACTGGATGCCGAATTGGTGGAAATGCGCAGGTGCAAAAGCAACGGTTTGTGTTGTGGAGCCGGGGGAGCCCAAATGTTCAAGGAACCCGAAAAGGGCAATAAAGACATTAATATTGAACGCACGGAAGAAGCCCTTGAAACCCAGCCGGAGATCATTGCTGCGGCATGTCCCTTTTGCAATACTATGATGACGGACGGAGTGAAGAACAGCGAGAAAGAAGGTCAGCTTCCCGTACTGGACATAGCCGAACTAATTGCTCAGGCCAAGGATTTATAAGCTTGCCCGGCAGGCCTCTTTTCAATACATTTCAAAAAAAATTATACCATGTACATAGAGTTTGAAACTTTACCAGATAGCGCCAGAATCTGGGTATTCCAGAGCACCCAAAACCTTGAATATAAAGAAGTTGAACGCATTAGCGCTCATCTGATGAATTTTTTAGATAGTTGGCAGGCGCATGGAAAAGACCTCAAAGCTTCTTTTACTATTCTATACGAACGCTTCATAGTAATAAGCCTTGACGAAGCCAGTTACCAGGCCACTGGCTGTAGTATTGATAAATTGATGCACTTGATACAGGCGCTGGAAAAAGAAACCGGTATTTCCCTGCTGGACCGTATGCAGGTGGCCTTCAAAAGTGAAGGCCTGATCCATACTATACCTATGAATGCTTTTCGGGAAGAATTAAGCAAAGGCGAATACGACCAAACTACCGTTGTTTTCAACAATATGATAGAAACCAAAGGGCAGTTGAAAAACGAATGGGAAGTTCAGGTCAAAGACAGCTGGCATAAACAATTGCTGCCCATCGCCTAGTATTTCATATAATCTTTGATGATCTCTAAATAAGTATCAAAAATACCCTGACTTGCTACGGCTATTTCCTTACCAAAAATATAGTCATTACCCCCTTTAAAATCCGATACCTTTCCCCCCGCTTCCTTCACCAGTACAACACCTCCGGCCACGTCCCAGGGGCTGAGCCCATATTCAAAAAAGCCATCAAAACGGCCACAGGCCACGTATGCCAGATCAGTAGCAGCCGATCCCAGCCGCCTTACCCCCCTGCTTTGCTCAAAAAGGGCCATTAACAATTGCAAAAAATTCTGCATACGCCCAAAATCGTAATAAGGGAAACCTGTAGCAAAAAGGCAATCTTTTAATTCCGTTTGGTTACTGGTTTTTATAGGCTTTCCATTCAGGTAGGCCCCACCGTCCTTCCAGGCGTAAAACATTTCCTTGCGCCCCAGCTCATACACTACACCTAAAACAGTTTCATCCCCTTCCATCAATCCAATACTGATGGAAAACACCGGTATACCATGTAAGAAATTTGTAGTGCCATCCAGCGGATCGATTACCCAATGGTAACGCTCTCCCTTTTTATCAGAGGTTCCTTCCTCAGCAATAAAACCGGCCTCAGGCAATAAAGCTGATAACCCGCTGACCAATTGCTCTTCGGCATTCTTATCAACGTAACTCACCAAACTATTGAGGCTTTTCAGTTCTATGTGTTCCTTATTCACCTTATTTTTCTCCTTCAGGATAAACTCCCCGGTTTCCTTACAAATCCGGGTAACCTGGGAACACAATAAGCCAAGTTCCATAATACTAGCCGTAAATTTTCTCAGAAACAGGATACATGCGATGTAGAACTGTAGTGTTATTGCAACACTCTGAAATTTTCTTAAGAATGGATTTTATTTCTTTTTCAGGAGCTTTCAGCACCTCATCCATATGATCCTTGTGGGTCCAGCGCAAGTAAGATATATAGGTGATCTTTGATTCTTTGTGGAGAACAGCACTATTGATCAGATTTCTTTCCTTGAGTCGTTCGATCAATTCATTCCACAATCTGATGAAATCCCTTTCAAATATTGGATTGAGCCGGTAGAGTCTAAGCGTAGCGTACATTCTATGCGAAGATAGTAACTGGAGACGGTTCTTCAAACCGCACCGAACCATCTTCGTCAATATGTGTCAATCTTATTCTTTGCTTAACATTGACCAGCTCAGGGTTCCAATGCGTTTTTACTTTTACGTAATTCTCCGTATGCCCCAGGATAAAGCCATCTTTAAAATTGTCTTCAAACAATACTGTCCTTTCCGTACCCAGTTGGCTTTCGTAAAAAGCCCTTCTCTTCTTAGCGGAAAGTACCCTCAACATTTTATTGCGCTTCTTACGGATGCCCATATCAACTACTCCGTCCATTTCAGCAGCCGGGGTATTATCCCGCTCACTGTATGTAAATACATGGAGATAACTCACCTCAAGTTGATTGATGAAATTATAGGTCTCCAAAAAGTGTTCTTCTGTTTCGCCTGGAAAACCAACAATCACATCTACTCCTATGCAACAATGAGGAATAAGGCTTTTGATCTTATTAACTCTTTCGGCATAGAGTTCCCTCAAATATCTTCTGCGCATTCTTTTGAGGATATCATTGGAGCCGGATTGCAGGGGGATATGAAAATGGGGAACAAATTTCTCGCTCGAAGATACGAACTCAATGATCTCATCTTTCAGTAAGTTGGGTTCAATAGAAGATATGCGAAAACGGTCTACCCCTTCTACTTCATCCAGGGTTTGGATAAGTTCTAAAAAAGTATTGGCGTGTTTTTTATTGCCGAACTCCCCCTTGCCATAATCGCCAATATTCACTCCGGTCAATACAATCTCCTTAGCACCTTTTTCCGCTATTTGCCGGGCATTGGCTACTACATTTTCAAGCGTATCGCTACGCGATATACCCCGGGCTAAGGGAATGGTACAGTAAGTGCATTTATAATCGCAGCCGTCCTGGACTTTGAGAAAAGCACGGGTTCGGTCGCCTATAGAATAGGAGCCCACGTAAAAATCAGCCTGGTTAATTTCACAGGAATGTACTTCGCCCAGATCTTTTTTAGTAAGATCATTCAGGTAATCCGTGATCTTAAATTTTTCAGTGGCGCCTAGTACCAGATCTACCCCGTCCAGGCGGGCTATTTCTTCCGGTTTTAGTTGGGCGTAACAACCAACTACAACAACAAAAGCATCAGGATTGGATCTTAAAGCCTGTTTTACCCAGTATTTACACTCTTTATCGGCATTTTGAGTTACCGAGCAGGTATTGATAACGTATACATCTGCCGCCTGGCTGAATTCTACCTGCTGATAGTTATTTTTTTCAAAGTCGCGCGCTATGGTAGAGGTCTCCGAAAAGTTGAGTTTACAGCCCAAAGTGTGGAAGGCTACCTTTTTCCCGTTCATTTTCATTGTGCAAAAGTACAAAGAATCAGGCTTTTAGTGTAGGATCAAAAGAGCAGTTTTCTGTACAGCATTTTTACCTGATACAGCTACTTGAGGGTTATCGTATGTTAAATATTTCGATTACTTCAAATACATATTAATATTTCTTACCCGCAAAGAGTCTTGGCCAATATTCCATACATAGGCCCTGATCTTAGCATCTCTCGAAAGCTCTTGGTGAATATAAAACTCACTGATCACCTTTCCTCTTTTCCCGGAGGCTCTCAACATATCTGCAATTTTTACGGAATTCCAATAGATGAATTCACCGTCTTCCCTTATATCAACGATTAAAGCTGCTTCGGTACTATCATTAAACAATTCAACATTTGAGGTAACTATAGCCTTGGTATAGCCGGAAAAAGGAAAAAACAAAGAGGCCTCTACTGCATCAGTATATTGTTGTGAAGGATAAATAATTCCGTCATCGGATATAGATTTCCGGCCAACGTAGAAACCATTGGTTAAAAACTCTTTGTATTTTTTATAATCCCATGTTTTATCAAAAAAACATTTATCATAGGATAGTTGCAGTTTCAGGCCAACAATTACAATTAAAAGAGAAAGGTATTTAATAATGGGTTTTACTCTTTTTTTCCTGGAATAATCAAATAAAAAAGCCAATGGAAAAGAGAAAAAGGCAGTGTACTCTACAAAATTTCTATTGCCAAAAGAGCACCCAAACAAAAAGGCGTGCCATGAGCCACATATATAAGACACTAAAATAAATAGAAACGAAAAAATCAAACCTTTTCTCACCGAATGTTTGAATAATACTACAAATCCTATAATAATAAGTAGATAAGCAGGGCTATTGAGAAACAAACCATTTTTAGGAGCAAACAGTATTTCAAGCAATTTGGGGTCTTTCCAATAAGTGAAGCCCTCTTCACTGTAAGAATAGTATAACCAATTACCCGACAGGTATTTCCAGTACACCAATTGAATGGAGATTATTAAAAAGGAAAAAAGAGCACTGATAAAAATAAATTTCAGGTCAAAGAATTTTGGCCAGGCTTCTTTTTTTAATGATCCTACAAACAGAATAGCCGCTGGGATAAATATTGCGTTAGTGGGCCGGCAAACAACTATTAATCCAGAAATGATTCCCAGAGCTATAATCATCAGAGTATTTCGTTCCGGTAAAACGAGGTATTTCCATAAAAGAAGCAAAAAAGCAGAAAAGAGGAAGAAGGAATATACATGAGACATCCCTGTAAAATCCACTATATAGAAAAAAACATTGGTACCAAATAATACCGTTAGCAATGTGTAATTAACAATTCTCCCATTATAAAAATTATCAAGAAATTTCTTTAGTATTAAAAAACCTGTAAAGGAATAAAAAAGGGCTGCTATATTACCCACGTTATGGTATAAACCACTAAAACCATCAGGTATACCTCCCAGGAGATACACTAACCCATGTATCAAAAGAAAAAAAGGCAGTTGTAAAATTGCTACACCAACCGGGTATTTTGTGAAGACTTTATCATTAACCAGCTTAAAGCCATTGCCTGTTTTAACATTAATATCTTCCGGGAAATCATCCGCCTGGAAATTGTAGATAAACAAGGCAGGAAGATAAACGTAATAACCCACCTGGTCTCCCCATAACTCTGATTTCCAATTAAAATACCCGGTATGCCGGTGGTACAGATGAATACTTAGAGCTAAAAAAACAAAGAATAAAGCTGGTTTGGCATTTGCCTTTAGCTTATTAACTATGGCTGAATTAAAGGATAAATTCAAAAAACTATACAGATATTAAGATTAACTCCCTTCGGCAAAAGCTATGATCTTTTCATCCAGGGGGCTTACATTAGAGGGATAGTAAGCTACCCATTGCCCGTTTTCGTCTATCAAAAATTTGTTGAAGTTCCATTGTACGCTCACATCTTTCTTGCCATTCAAATCCTTATGAGTAAGCCATTTATAGATGGGATGCTGATCTTTACCTTTGACCGGGGTTTTTGCCATCATGGGAAAAGTTACTCCGTAGTTCTTTTCACAAAAGGCTTTAATATCCTGATTACTCCCGGGCTCCTGCCCACCAAAATCGTTGGAAGGAAAACCGATGATAGTAAATTTCTTCCCCCCCATTTCACTATATAGCTCCTGCAATTGCTTGTACTGTGGAGTATAGCCGCATTCACTGGCAGTATTGACTATTAATACTCTTTTACCTTTAAGGCTCGCAAAGTCAAACCTCTCCCCTTCCAGGGTTTCAGAGTGATAATCATGTAAGTTTTTGGCAGCATCAGGATTTAAGTTCATGAGAGACGTTTGATTATGGTTTACAGTTTCATTTGTAGAAATGGTGGTTTCAGCCTGATCATTACAAGCTATGGTTAATGTTATTATGAGTAAGGTGTATAGACTTAAAGTTTTCATGGAATAGAATTTATATACAATAAACTGGATGCTAAAATTAATGTTTAACTACTTATGCCGAATTATTTTCAATGCTTGTTTGGGGGTCAATACGGGAATTTCCTGCTCTTCAAAATCTTTAGTATTCCGGGTTACCAGCATACTGGCATTAGCATCAGCAGCCGAAAAATATTGAATGGCATCTTCAAAGTCATTCCAGTTAGCTAAGTGAGCCTCTTTAATGTGCTTCATGCTCACTTCACAAACCTCAAAGATCAGCAGGAGGTCATCTGTTAATTTCACGGCAAAATCCCGGTTTTTAAACTTGCGGGCCAGATAATAGATAGTGGCAAAGGCAAGAGAAGATAGCATAGGCCGGTGAGAACCTTTGAGGCATTCCGCTATCAGCATTTTAGAATGCTGAAAATACGGTTTCCTTTCCAGGAAAACATCCAGCACTACATTGATATCAATGGCTATCTTCAAAACCTCCGTATTTCTCTTTCAGGTAATTTAACCGTTCTTCATCGGGATCAAAATCACCGGAAGAATTTAAAATACCACTAAGCCTCTCGAGGGCATCCAAAGCCATTTTCTTTTCCTTGGAAACCTTTTCAACGTAGAGCAGTTGGGGCTCATTAACCTGTGACGAGCCAGTAATGGACTCTACGGCTTTTTGGATGGATATCTCCAGAAACTGGGACAGGCTCATGCCATTCTTTTTAGCGAAGGCCTTCCCTAACTCTATGAGCTTTTTATCTATAGAAAGGGTTAATTTCGTTTTCATACGTATAAATTTAGCAAAATTTATTCGACCATACGTATTCCTTTCAATATTTTCCACTATACCTTTGTCCTGTGTTACTACAGATCATTCAAATATTCAAGCTCAATGTCAGACTGGAATGGCAGCAGCGGCAAAGTTATTTTGCTGTGGTACTTTATGTATTGACTACCGTATATCTTACTTATCTGGTTTTTAACGGTATTATGTCGCCTGAAACATGGAATTCTTTTTTTTGGATCATTTTCATTTTTGCAGCTGTACAGGCTGCCTATCGCAGCTTCTATTTTGAGGCCGACCGCAGATTTCTGCTCTATTTTGGCATGGTAAAGCCTCAGGTATTGGTCTTGGGCAAGATCCTGTATAATTTCATTTACCTCATTTTTATTGGTTTGATATCTTTTGCCTGTATGTTGTTCTTTTTGGGTGATATCATAGCTGACCCTCCTGCCTTCTTGGTATTACTCGTTTTAGCTGCCGCTGGCTTTTCGGCTATTCTCACTTTTGTGGCAGGAATTTCTGCCAAAGCAGGAAATAACCCTGCTTTACCAGCCATACTTAGCATACCGCTTATTTACCCTCAGGTGCTTACTTTAAGTCGGACCAGCATTAGAGCATTAACGGGTTTCTCCTGGGAGCTCAACGCCCCGCTATTGTTGGTTTTATTGCTTTTGGCCCTTGCTACTTTACTACTATCTTATCTGTTATTTGCCTACCTTTGGCGGGATTAAAATGTAGGAATGATCAAACACTGGTGGAAGGCTTTAGCCGTATTATTAGTTCTCTATACCATCATCTTAGGTTTTTTGGGTCCTGTTTCGCGTTTACCCATTTTAAATGAAACCATCCGGGTATTGTATTTCCACGTCCCCATGTGGTTTGGCATGATCCTCTTAATGGGTGGCAGCGTAATTTTTAGCATACAACATTTGAGCTCAGCGAGCCCCGAGGCTGATCTGAAAGCAAGAGAGACTGCTGTTACCGGTTTCTTTCTGGCTTTTCTGGGTTTGGCTACCGGCAGCATCTGGGCGCGTTATACCTGGGGAGCTTATTGGGTTAACGATCCCAAACTCAATGGTACTGCTGTAACCATGTTGATCTACCTGGCTTATTTTGTTTTGCGCTCCTCCGTAGAAGATCAACAAAAAAAGGGTCGCCTCGCAGCTGTTTACAATATTTTTGCGTTTGTTATGATGATAGTGTTCATTGGCATTTTACCGCGTATGACTGACAGTTTGCATCCCGGTAACGGAGGAAATCCGGCTTTCGGACAATACGATCTGGACAATGATATGCGTAAAGTGTTCTATCCCGCTGTAATCGGCTGGGCCTTGATCGGGGTTTGGATCACCAATATTAAAGTACGTTACGAAAAACTGAGACTCTTAAAAAATGAGAGATAAACTGCATTATATTTTAGGTTTTGCCTTGCTTTTCATAAGCAATATACTGACTGCACAGCCCGAAGTAGAAATGGCTGATGCCTTGCGCAACAATGGCAAAATTTATGTGGTGGTTGTAGTATTAGCTATCATTTTTGTGGGCATTGTTGCCTATCTTATTTATATCGACAGGAAATTGAGTAAACTCGAAAAAAAGGAAGAAGACTGAAATGAAGCGGACCCATATTGCCATTATCATTACCATTGCCATTGCGATAGGTGCTATTATAGTTACGATTAACGATTCGTCTACCTATGTAGGCTTTGCCCAGGCGGAAGCCAATCCGGGAACCAAATACACCGTAATAGGTTATTTGGATAAAGAAGCCGAAATGAGCTATAACGCCCGTAAAAATTCTTTTGTGTTTACTGCTATTGATAAGAACGGAGAGAAAAGTAAAGTTTTTTACAATCAGCCCAAACCCCAGGATTTTGAGCGCAGTGAAGAGATCACCATGAAAGGCTTTGCCACCGATTCCAACTTTGTTGCCAGTGAGATTCTTATGAAATGTCCCTCCAAGTACAACGAACAAAACGAAATGGCGGGCTACGGAACCTATCAGGATTAGAGCATGGAATACATTGGTGAGCACCCTTTACCCGGGCAGCTAGGCCGTTTTTTTGTCAGTCTGGCCTTTGCTTCGGCCATTATAGCGGCTATAGCATATTATTTCTTTATCAAAAGTGAGGACAAGAGTTATAGAAAACTCGCCCGCACCTCTTTTCTTACTCATGCAGTGAGTGTTTTGGGCATAGTAGGTATACTCTTCTATCTCATGCTCAATCATTACTTTGAGTACGATTACGTTTGGAAGCACTCCTCACTGGACCTGCCGCTCCGTTATATCTTCAGCGCCTTTTGGGAAGGGCAGGAAGGCAGTTTTATCCTGTGGCTGTTCTGGCATGTGGTGTTAGGCGTGATTTTAATGTACACCGCTAAAAAGTGGGAAGCTCCTACCATGATCGTCTTTGCTCTGGTACAGGCTTTTTTGGCCAGTATGATCCTGGGTATCTATCCCCTTGGGTTGAAAATTGGCAGCAGCCCTTTTGTATTAATGCGCAATGTTCCCGAAAATATAGGC
>JANQHO010000138.1 GCA_028277105.1 Owenweeksia sp.
TCGTGCTCGCCTGCCATTACAGGAATGCGGATATCCTTAACCACCTGGGCCAGCCCCTTGTAATCTTGTTGAAATACCGGTTCTTCCAGCGCATCAATACTGAAGTCATCCATTAAGCGTTGGGCCATTAAAGTAGCCTGGGCCGGAGAATACCCATTGTTAAAATCAATGAATAATTTGATCTCATAACCAATAGCACTACGTATTTCTTTGACCACTTCATAGATGTCATCCGGGTAAGGGTTGATATTTTCCTGCCGTATTTGCATACGTGCCTTTACAGCTTTAAAACCCTGCTGTACCAGACCTGCTGCAATCTCAGCCATCTCCAGTGGAGTGCGGTAATTGTAATTGCCTTTATCGCGACCATAACTACCATAAACCCGTATTTTATCTTTGCCGTTAGCTCCCAAAAGCTGGTGGACGGGTAAACCAAGTATTTTTCCTTTCAGATCCCATAAAGCATTATCAACACCTGATAATGTTCCGGGGTGAATACCCGCAATACCGGCTTCCAAACCCTTGAGGTAACATTCATTCCATATCTCTTCACTATTAAAAGGGTTTTTGCCGACTATATATTTTTTCAGGCCTTTTTTGAGGTAGTCGGTAGCAAATGTCCTGTTGGCTCCATCACTTTCGCCCCAGCCGGAAATACCTTCATTGGTTTCTATTTTTATGAAATGGGCCTTTTTAAAACGATAGCCTGTAACATCTGTGATCTTAATATTCTGGCAAGAGCCGGAAGGCCCTTTGATGTGCTTCAGGTTTTTTGATGCCAGGACTGGAATGCCTGGCAATGTAGCCGCTAAAGAACCCATACCTGCCAGCTTTAAAAATTCATTGCGCTTCATAATAGTTTTATCTCAATATAGCTGAACTAAATATACAATAGCTTCAATCTTTAATGCGGTAATCATATTGTTGCTCCATCTCATCGTAAAAGGCTTTGAGCACATGAAAGGCTTTCTTTTTATAGCCGGAATTGGATATTAAGCCTTTTCTGTTCCAGCCATCCTGTATCAAGGGCAAGTTTCTGCGGGGAGATCGAAAATCACACAGTATCCAGGGAGTCATGCCTCTTAAAGTTGGGATCTGCCGGAGCATTTTGAGCTGTTCCCGGTAAAGCCATTCCTGATAGTCCTCTGTCCAGCGTTGTTCTTTGGGACCGCGATAATTGTAAAGGGCACCACCGCCAAATTCACTTACAAAAAAGGGCTTATCCCGGGGAAGCTCCCAACTTACCTCAGAGCATAGTTCAGGTGTGGAGCCATACCAACCCAGGTATTCATTGCAGCTGAGGAGGTCTACTTCGGCAGCAAAGGGGTCGGGGATGGTCATAACCCTTTTTTCCGGTGATTCATCTCGCTCTAGTGCTGCACTGATAAGCCGGGTCTGATCAACTTCCATTATGGTATTTTTTAACTTCTTTAGGAAGTCAAAACGGGCGGGTGTTTCAGGTGTTTCATTAGCTACCGACCAAACAATAACACTGGCCCGGTTCTTATCGCGGTGTACCAGCCCTTTAAGCTGACTTACTGCCTGATCAAAAGCCAGGGGGTTTTCATAATCTATGCCCCAGTATACCGGTATTTCTTCCCAAAGTAGCAGGCCCAATTCATCTGCTTTTCGCGCCATATGTACATTATGAGGATAGTGTGCCAGGCGTACAAAATTGCAGTTCAGTTCTTTGGCCCAAGACAGTAAGAGATTAGCATCTTCCCTACTGTAGGCTCTTGCCTGGCGGGTGGGTACTTCTTCATGCAAAGAAATACCGCGCAGAAAAATGGATTGTCCATTGAGCAAAATATCAGTTCCTTTTGTGGTAATGGTGCGGAAGCCTATGTGATCTGTTACCTGATCTTCGCTTATGCTGATCGTAACCTCATAAAGTTTGGGCCGTTTTGGGTACCATCGTTTTAGTTTTTTAGCAGAAAAGCTAAAGTTAGCCACACCGTTTTCATCAGTTACAGCCTTTATTTTTACCCCTGCCTCTTCAATAGTGATAGTTACTTCTTGCGGTACAGCCTTGCCTTCTATTTTAATCCTGGCTTTCACCATATCAGGCTCCGAAGGGTCGAGATACAGATAGTGATCAGCAATAAAAGTTTGAGGCACTTTTACAATACTGACATCACGGGTTATCCCTCCATAATTCCACCAATCGGTGGTAAGATTAGGAACATTTTCTTTTTGGCGGCTATTATCAACCCTAACAATCAAAAAGTTGCTCCCATCTTTTATGATATCGGTTACTTCAAAGGAAAAGGGATCAAAGCCTCCCCGGTGTTTCCCTGCTTTTTCACCATTGAGGTATACATCTGCTTCATAATTGGCTGCTCCAAAATGGATGAAGGCTTTTTGAGCTTCGTCTTTTTTGAAATTAAAATCGGTTTTATACCAAAGAGTGCCTTCGTAATAAAGCAACTGATCTTTTTGAGAGTTCCAGTCGCCAGGAACCTGAAGAGTAGGAGCCGTATCAAAGTTATACTCTACCCTGTCGCCTGGGTTCATTGTTTTTTTATTGGTATAATAAGGTTTGGCTGAGGCTTTGCCATAATCTTTTTCATCAAAAGGAACCCAATTGCGATGGTTGCGGTAACCGGTTTCATAAGGATCTATTATATAATGCCAGTTGCCGTTGAGGCTTTGTGATTCGCGTATATTGAAGCTGGGAATATGAGTTTGTGCAGTCAAAAGCTGAAAGCCCAAACAAATTATCATAAGGAGAGCTTTTCTCATGTGAGGCATTTGAAAAAAGACTCAAAAGTGCGTGAGAACCCTTAAACAAGCGTATAAGCTAGTAAGCTTGTTGTTGCAAGAAATAAGGCTAAGTGTTAGTTATACTAACTGGGATAGCGGTACACATTGCTACAGAAAAGAATGTTAAAAATGAGGCTGTATGCTCTGAACGGCAGCTTTAATAAGAGACTGATGATCTTGAGATCGATGTGCCGGCTTTTGAGCAAGGAATATATCTACGGTATTATGCAAATGATGGAAAACTTGAATCCCCGCTTATCATCAAGGAGTGATCTTAAAATATCAGTTAACCATATTGCTCAAGCATGAGATGTAAGTCTTTGAGTGTATTAGCTTCATTTTTAGGTTTATCCTTGCGCCAGCGCTTCATACGCGGAAAGCGTAACGCTACACCTGACTTGTGGCGGGATGATTTTTGGATGCCTTCAAAGGCAATTTCAAACACCAGTTCGGGGGTAACGCTTCGCACAGGGCCAAAACGTTCCAGGGTGTTCTGTTTGACAAAACGATCTACTTCGCGAAACTCCTGATCCGTTAAACCAGAATAGGCTTTGGTAAAAGGGACTAGTTCATCACCTTTCCAAACGGCAAAAGTGTAATCGGTGTAGAGGTTAGCCCTGCGGCCGTGGCCGCGCATAGCGTAGATCAGTACAGCATCTATGGTTAAAGGTTCTACTTTCCACTTCCACCAATCGCCTTTTTTCCGGCCTACCTGGTAACTGCCCTGCTTGTTTTTCAGCATAATGCCTTCGCTGCTGTGCTCTCTGGATTTTTTGCGGATCTCGCTGAGCTCTTCCCAATCCTTGAAATTAACCAACTCGCTGAGCTGAAGAATAGGATTGGCCGGAAGATCTTGAAAAAGCCTGTCAAGGAGTGTACGTCTTGTCTTCTGCGTCTTATTTCTTATATCTTTTCCCTCCCACTCCAACAGATCATAAGCGCGTAATACCACCGGGGCTTTTTCCAGGATCTTTTTGCTCACATTCTTGCGACCGATCCGCGTTTGCAGATCCTGAAAGCCGAGAATCTTTCCATCTTTGAAAGGTAATATTTCACCGTCAATCACCGTCCCGTCCGGTAAAAGCGCAGCGGCATTCTCAAATTCGGGGAATTTATCGGTGATCAGTTCCTCACCTCTTGACCATAAGAAATGCTTGCCACCTCTCACGATCAGTTGACCACGGATGCCGTCCCATTTGTATTCTGCCAGCCAATCAGCAGGGTCACCAATATCATGAGGACCTTCGTCTAACTGGTAGGCCAAATAAAAAGGATAGGGCTTGGAAAGATCGTCTGTCTTTTTCTTCTCCAGGATCAGCGAATCGAAATCCACTTCATCAGGCGTCCAGTTACCCATAATGCGGTGGGCCAATTCATTTTCATCCTTACCGGTATGTTTGGCCAGAGCTCTTACCATAAGTTTTTGTGAAAGTCCCACCCTAAAGGCTCCCATCATTAACTTGTTGAAGACAAAGCGTTCAAATTCATCCAATTGATCCCAGGCAGCCAGCACTTTAGTTTTGCGTTCCTCCAGTTCCACATCGTCCATCTCCATGATGTAGTTCATCCAATAGGTCAAACTTTGGTTACTCTCAGATGCAGGAGGAGGAAGCAATTTGGCAATGGTTTCACCCAGATCGCCAACCACGTGGTAGCTTTCTTCGAACAGCCAATAGGTTAAATGGGCAGTTTCGGCACACCATTCTTTGACATCCGTACTGCGTACACTGCGTTTGGGGCGCTTGCCGGAAAGCAAGGCGATAGTCCACACTTTATCCGAGGCACTGGCCTGTTCGAAGTAATTGGTTAAGGCCTGTACTTTGGCGTTGGTTTTATTAGTTTCATCCAACTGGCGGAAGAGAGTGGCAAATTGCTTCATAAGCTCAATAAGGGCAGAAGTGAGTTTTTGTTTGTAGTAGCATTATTAATATTTGATCGAGTCTTTTGAGTTGGGTTTCAAGAAATATAACCGCCTGCGCAGACAATACAAATGTCACAAAAAGAGTTAATTAAATATCACCAATCAAAAATGGCTATGTTAAAGTATATCTTCCTTTCGCTGGTGGGTTTGGGCAGTTGCTTTTCTGTCAATGCCATCGAAACTCACAGGATATCGGTTCTTTTTGAGACCGATAAACACAAACTAACGGTTGAAGCCCAGCGTCTACTAGAATCTTTTGTTCAAAACATGGATCCTTCTTTGGACTACGGCATTTACCTCGAAGGCCATACCGATGATGTAGGACAGCTTAGGTACAACGACAGCCTTTCGGTTAAGAGGGCTATGGCGGTAAAAAGATATCTTTTAGCCTCTGGTATAGAGGAAAAGTTTATTGAGGCTGCCAGTTATGGCGAACGAAAACCCTACCGGCCCAACTTCAATGATCAAAACAGGGAGTTGAACCGCAGGGTAGAAGTAACCCTAACAGTATACACTTTTGATTCCGTTGAAGAATTGGAGGCGGTACTCGGTTCAGAAAGCGTAAGTCAAACGCTTATCGATCCTACTGTTCGGAATCAGGTTAAGGGAAAAGACGGGGTTCATTTGCTGATAGAACCTCATGCTTTTTTGGATGAGAACGGTCAACTGGTAAATGATGATGTAGTGGTAACAGTAACGGAAGCCCTGGAAATTGAACAATTCATCGGGCACAGCCTGGCTACCCAAAGCGGTAACCAAATGCTGGTTAGTGGTGGAATGCTAAAGCTTACTGCCCAAACACCGGATGGAAAAACCCTGATCCTCAATAAGGAAAAACCTGTTCAGGCTGCTGTAACTACCCCTGCCCTGGAAAAAGGAATGCAATTGTTTACTTCTGAGACTGGTGGTGACTGGACCCTAAACAATCGCAGTGTAAGTACCGTTTTCAACCTGGATATGTCCCCAGCTCCCATTTTCAACTATATGCGGTATGAACTACCCGTTTACAAGAGGAATATGAAAACCAAACCCGAAGAGCCTCTTAAACAATCGAAACCAAGACCACCGCGATCTCCTGATCCTCTGGATTACCAGGCAGATATCAAATGGTATCAATGGCCTTTTAGAGCCAGGATTAAAAGGAAGGCCAAAGAAAACTATGACAAAGCAGTATTCCGTTACCAGGACAAACTCGATCTGTACGAACGCAGGTATAAGTTATACGTGGAACACAGTGATGCTTATCCCAGGGCTATGCTTAAGTACAAGGCCGACCTCAAGGCCTGGAATGAACAATGTGTACAAGATAGCCTGGATCTGTTAAACAGTGATGAGTATCTGAACCTGATCAATTCCAATAAACTCTTGTATCAAAAAGGAGTAGCAGCTTATGAGAAAAAAATGGAAGAATGGCGGGCAAAAAGAAGACTAAAGTTGGATTCCATAACGGATAAAATGGACGAACTGGGCGTGTCGAGTGAAACAGTGGTAAACACTTATATGACTACAATGACCGAATTGAGCTGGATCAATATCGACCGGTTTTATAAGATGTCGCCAGAGCAGACGAGATGGGTAACCGTACGCGATAAAGACAATGCCCATGAACGGGTATTCCTTGTTTTTAAAGATCTTAAAAGTATGCTACCCTTGTATACTATTAAAGAAGGAAAGGTGTATGAGAGAGACGGTTTTCCCCTCAAAGAAAAGGTAGGCATACTCGCTTATAAAGTGGTAAACGGTAAAACCATGGTGTATTACGAAGAACTCAGCCCCAAAAGAGATAATTATCAAATGAGCTATAAACCCTACACCTTTAGGGAATTTAAAGCCTTGTTGAACAATATCCAGGGGTGAATGGAAGCAGGGTTTAATATACCTTTAGCATCATCGCGGGCATAGACCCGCGATCTCAAATTGATAATCATCACCATTATTGTAAGATGCCGGTTCGGGACCCGGATGACGTTAAAAAAGGTGATCGTTGAAGGACAGCGCATCATTATCCAGGGAAAAATTTGTGGTAAGCCCTTTTAAAGAAAAAACGAAGATCGCGCCAGTCTTTATGGGCATAAGGAGAGATCAAAAAACGTTCTCCACCAGTAATTTTCCTCCTTACCTTTTGGCCGTTATAGCTTCCCCAGTCTTGTTTACCTGTTCTTATATTAAAGGCTGGTACCAAACCCCACTCGCCCATATGGGAATTGCTGTTTTTGGGGTCGTAATACAAACAATCCTCAAAGAAGTAATGGTTTACTTGCGACCATCGGGTACGGTGCTTTTCCTCTAGCGCTAAACCACCGTGTATTAGGTTAGCCGACCAAATGATCATATCCCCTTTTTTAGCTTTAAAGATTTTGGGCTGAATACCGGATTCTTCAATCATTTTTTTGATAAAAGGTTCGTAATGATCGCGGTAATAAAGCTGATGATCTGTTTCTGAGGTTACTTCCAGTTTAGTACTTACAGTGGAATAATCAAATACCGGCCAACGGTGTGAGCCAGGATAGTAAAATAAAGCGCCATTTTTCTCATCAACATCTTCCAAAGCGATCCAAACACCACATAAAAAACGCTGGGGTAAACTGTTGAAGTGAATACTGTCTGAATGGGGCAATTGTTGTGACCCATGTCTGAAGTTAAGGGTTTGAAAGGGTATGGGTTCCCTTTGGTAAAGCAGGCGAAGTTTATCTAAAATATTATCGTGGATGGCTAAGTTTTTAATAGCTGCAATATGCTTCCATAAATTGGCGATACGTCCTTTTTTAGGATCATAATAAGTATCATAGCACCGGATTAACTCTTGTTTTACTTCGTCAATCAACTTTTCTTCTAAAAGTCCGGAAAATGAAGTAAAACCGTATTCGTGGTAATGCCGTAACATTTTAAGGTCATCTTCACCCAGCCCTTGTTGTTGTAATAGCAACTCTTCAAAAAAAGGAGATTCTACCCAGGGTAAATTAGGATTGGTCATAATCCAGGCAATTTATGGAATAGGGAAGATAGAAAGTTTTAGTTAAAGAGTTTTAAATAGTGCATCTAGCAGCCCTGTTAATGAATGAAAAGCAGCAAGAACAGTAAAGAAATAAATCAAGAAGCCACTTTCTCACCTATACTTTTAGCCATGCGTTTTTTCCATTCAGCCCATTGCTCTTTGTAGTAGGTGCTGATGAGGTCGTCAATTTTTTTCATCACAAACACATTGTATACTCCTTTAAGCTGTTTAAGTACCGAGCTATTTACAGTACGCAGGGCCATACCGTATCCCGTGGTAAGGTATTCATTGTAGTGCCACCACGCACTGGGCATAAAGACAGTATCTCCGTGCCGGATGATGCCAGTATATCCCTTGGCTTTTTTCAAAGCCGGGAATTCATCATAATCGGGATTGCGGAGATCGACATTACTGTGGGAGCCCATAGGCTGTTTATACAAGTAGGGTGACATTTCAGGACTAAAGAGAGTTATTCTTTTTTCTCCGTGAAACTGGGTCAGAAAAACATTGGAAAGGTCGATATCATAATGCAGGCGTACATCTGAACCTTCCCCTCCAAAGAACATTACCGGTATAGCTTTTACCCAGCCATCAGCAATATCAGGGAAAAAAAAGTCTTTTTTCAGTTCTGGAGCATATTTAAATAAGTTAAAAAGAAAAAGCCTGAAGTCATTAGGGCCTTCGTGTATCAGGTCAATGAAATCAGAAAAGCTCATGGTTCTTTCAGGAGGTGTTTTTAAACGGGTAGGGCTATTACTTTTCCAACTGCCGAAAACTTCCACGATTTCATGGCCGGCCAATTCCTTGAAACGGGGATAATCCCAATTTTTCATAGCAGGCCATTCTGCTGCAAAACTTCTGAAGATCAGAGGCTTTTGAGGTAGATAGTATTTTTCCTGAAATTCTTTGCGGTCAATACTCTCTCTGAAATCGATAGGTTGCAGATCCATTACTGATAAGCTTTTAGAAACAAATTTATCAACCTACAAAGAAAAGATAATATGCGGAATGAAAAAAATGACTTATATCAACTTTGATACTTTTGAAAAGTAAGATTTTGGACGAGCAAAGATGTAATGGCACAATTTTAATGGTAACTAGAAACAAATGTCATTGTTTACATTGTATAAACAATGGTCTTGAACAGCAGTTTTTAATTTAATAGTTGGTTTATAAATTAGCTGAAAACACCATAATGATACGAAAACTTCTTTTTGCTTTAATGTCAATGGTTGTATTATCCTGCCAAAGCTATACTACAGATGAAAGCGAGGTGATAAACCTCGATTTAACCGGAGAAATGCTATTTGAGGGATCTAATACCTTACAAATGCGGGCAGTAACCAAACCCTCGCAAATAGCTGAAAAGCTGGCGATCAAAGAAGAAAATCTGAAGCATATTGCTGTTAGCAAGGCTATTTTAAAAATGGAAGAAGAAGAGGCAGGAATAGCTGAAAGCCTGTTGCTGCAAATAGTGAGCGACCATAATGACCTTACTACCATAGGTACGCTGAATCCTTTACCAGAGGGCAAAGAGTTTGAGTTAAGCCTGGCCGGTGAAATTGATCTGTTACCTTATTTAAAAGACTCAGGCTGTACCTGGGTTTTAGACATGAATATCAACAATGATTTTATGGATGAAATGCACGTGAAAGGAGCATTGAATTTAAAAATCGACTACATTGCAGAGTAACCTTTAAAAATCAGAAAATGAAAAAGATACTGATGTTAGGAGTATTGAGTTGTTTTGTTTCTTTTAATGCCCTGGCTGGCCCGGGAGACGGTGAAAAAGCCGATAAATTAGTAGGAGTATGGCAACCAAGTGATGGCCGGAGTTATATAAAAATTGACAAAATAGGAAACAAGTTTTACGGTCGTATCGTATGGCTCAAGGAACCTTTGAACGATAAAGGAGAGCCTAAAAAAGACATTAATAATCCCGATGAGTCGCTGCGTTCTACTCCACTGAAAGGCTATCGTATCCTAAAAGACTTTGTTTATGATGAAGAGGAAGGAATGTGGAAAGATGGAACGATCTATGACCCCAAAAACGGAACGACCTATAACTGTAAGATCGAGTTAAAGGAAGATAATAAGATTGAGGTACGAGGTTTTGTAGGGGCAGCCGTTTTCGGGCGTACAGATGTTTGGACCCGTCTGGTTAAGAAAAAGGGTTAGCCTTTAAGATCAGGGGCTCACATAGCTGATGCCAATGGTGAAGTACAGAGGATTGCCGAGTTGATTCTCGATAAAATAGGGTTCATCACTTCCAAAAAATCTTACAAAATCACCATCCT
>JANQHO010000021.1 GCA_028277105.1 Owenweeksia sp.
TGCCAGAGGTGAGGAAATAAAAGATCTGGCAGAAAAAATCCGAGCCTCGGTATTTCGTAATTTTGGCGTGAAACTTGAGCCGGAAGTAAATATTATATAAAGACAGTTGAAATGGAGATTTTTTTAGTTGCAGTGGTTTTAATAGGATTGGGATTTGCGGGAATAGCCATAAAGATCTGGGCTAAAAAAGACGGTGAGTTTTCCGGCACCTGTGCCAGTAACAGCCCTTTTCTCAACAAAGAAGGCGAAGCCTGCAGCTTTTGCGGAGCCGCTCCCAGTGAGCAATGCAAAAAAGAGGATAAGCCTGCTACCGCCTAGGTGGTAAGCTTCTTTTCCATTCGGTAATTCACTATCTCTACTCCCCTTATTTGATTACAGTTTGTTTTAACCGTTAGAAAGCCCTGCTTTTCAAAAAAAGAACGGGCAGTCAGGCTCACATTGGAGTAGATCAGGTCAGAACCCTGCTTTCGGGCTTCCTTTTCGATCTGCTGGTATAATTCTTTTGCAATTCCTAGCCCCAAATAGGCTGGGTGAACAAACATGAAATCGAGGTAAGTGCTGTTTTCCAGGGAAGCAAAACCCGCTATTTGTCTTTCAATTTCAGCTACCAGAAAATACTGTTGGTTAATAGCTTTTTCCCAACGGGCCGTATTTTCTCTCGAAGCGACCCAGGCTTCTATTTGTTCTGCTGTATAATCCTTTTTACAGGCAAAGCGGATCGCCTCCTCAAATAATTGCAGTATTTCAGCCAGATCGTCAGGCTTTGCCCGCCTGACAGGAATACTCCCTCTATTGGATGTAGTCATTGAAACCGGGGCTGATGTAGGTTTCCCACTCTCCTTTTTCATTGGTGTAAACCAGGTAGGCTTCCAGGTGGTTTTTGTTTTCTATGAACCGGATAGCTTTTGGAATACCCATTACCATACAGGCCGTAGCATAGGCATCGGCATCCATACAAGAATTTTTAGTGATCACAGAGGCGCTCAGCAAACGGTTACGGGCAGGATAGCCGCTTTTAGGGTTGATGGTATGGGAATACTTAATGCCGCTTTCTTCGTCAACCCAAAACTTACGGTAGTTACCGGAGGTAGCCAGGGCGGCATTTTCCAGGGCTATGATCACCTGGAAACGGTTGCTTTCATCCAGTTCTTCGGTGGGCTTGTCTATGCCTATACGCCAGGTACGTCTGTCTACATTACGGCCTTTGGCCTTTACCTCCCCTCCTACTTCTACCATATAGTGTTCTACCTTTTTACTTTCCAGGAACTGAGCGATCAGATCAACGGTATAACCCTGGGCTATGGCGTTAAAATCTACCGTAAAGCCGGCCGGCAGAACTATAGTATTATTGGAGTACTGTACTTTTTGGTAACCAATGTATTGCTGGAGGGAATCTACTGCCGTACTATCGGCTGTTTTTCTCTGATCCGGGCCAAAGCCCCAAAAGCGCACTAAGGGCCCCACGGTAGGATCAAAGCTGCCTTTTGTTTCTTCGGCTATGGTAAATGCCCTCTGCCAGATGATTTTAAAGGTCTTATCAGGTATAAAACTGCTGTCGCCCCGGTTTAGGGCAGTGATGAGGGAACTCTTATCGTAAGTGCTTACTGAATGGTCTACCGCTTTAAAAATGCTGTCCACCGCTGCTGTATGATCGGCCTTCGGGTGGGCAATGTATTTCACCTGAAAGGTGGTGCCCTGGGCGTAACCGGTTAATTGATGTTGCTGAATACGGTTGTTCTGGCAGGCTATAGCGCTCAAAAGGCTTAAGCCGTAAAAAATTTTTTTCATCGGAAAGAAAGCTATACGATCAGGTAGCGCAAACCTAAATTAAATCTTACAAATTCTGAAAGGCGATGTTGTCAGTCTTCGACCTGCTTGCGGGAGGTATCGAAGGGTGGCTATAAGAGTGCCTATCTCCAGGCTTAGCCAGAACGCACAGCCTGACGCAATACTATCATCGCGTGCGTAGACCCGCGATCTATTATCATGAGATGCCGGGTCTTTGCCCGGCATGAAAGTTTATGATGTACACTTCGCTATGCTCAGGATGACTTTCAGGTTTATCATCGTTGTCTAAAATTTGAGATGCCCGGTATAAGAGCCTGTGGTAGAGTCCTCATAGAGCCCCCAGGTTTACATTAATTTTTTTCCTGCGATAAGCTATTCGGGCATTATACGATAAATTCCATCTCCTTCTACGGCCATGTATATATAGCCGTCTGGTGCTTGAATAATATTCCTCACCCGTCCTACATCCCGGAACAGTCTTTCTTCCCTTATTACTTTTTCCCCTTCCAGCACACAGCGGTGCAGATATTGAAATTTTAAGGAGCCAATCAGCAGGTCGCCTTGCCAGTTGGGGTAAAACTTGCTATTGACAAAAGCCATTCCACAGGGAGCAATGGAGGGTACCCAGTAATGGATGGGCTGGGTCATGCCGGGAGCAGAAGTCTTATCCGTGAAAGAAGTGCCATCGTAATTAACCCCATAACTCACCACCGGCCAGCCGTAATTAGCTCCTTTTTGGATCATATTGAGCTCATCCCCTCCTTTGGGGCCGTGCTCGTGCGACCAGATTTTTCCCGTTACCGGATGCCGGGCTAAACCCTGGGGGTTGCGGTGCCCGTAGGAGTAAATGGCCTTTTTAGCATTAGCCTCACCGTAAAAAGGATTATCGGCAGGAATACGGCCATCGTCATACAGGCGGTAAATCTTACCTCCGTCCCGTGTGATGTTTTGAGGGTTGACCTCCCGTTCCCCCCTGTCGCCTATAGAAAAATAGAGGTAGCCTTTATCATCAAAGGTTATACGGCTACCGTAGTGCACCCCGGAATTGGTATTGGGAGAAGCTTTATACAATAGTTCTTTTTCCTTTAAACGGTTGCCGCTTAGTTTAGCCCGCATCAAAGCCGTATGGCTGCCGGAACCGCTTCCTTCTGAGGAAGCATAGGTAAAGTATATCCACCCGTTTTGGGTATAGTCCGGATGTAAAACAATGTCCAAAAAACCTCCCTGCCCGTTGACGTCAATACCGGGCAAACCGGAGATAAATATCTTATTGCCGTTCTTGAAATGGATCAGGTCGCCTCCTTTTTCGGTGATCAGCATACTATTGTCTGGCAAAAAAGCCAGCCCCCAGGGGTTATCCAGTGCATCGACTACCATTTGCAGTTTGTAACGGTAATCTGATTGTTGCTTATTTCCACTCTGTTCAGAACAGCAAATGCTTAATAGGGCGAGGAAAAAAACGGACAGGGCTTTTAATTGTACCATGAGGGACTGTTTGATAGACTTAACGATTGTAATATACTGATCGTTTAACAATTAATCATTTTAATCGCTCTTAAGTAACACAAAGCTTTCCGTTGGCTTTATGAATATTCTTTATTTTGGGGAAAATTAGTTCAAGATGAAATGTCACTCTATTCTCCTTTCGATTGTTATTGTTGTTTTCACTGCCTGTTCCAAGGATGAGGAAGAGGATAAGCCTTCCCTTCCCGATCCAACATTGGCTTTTTTGA
Source organism: Owenweeksia sp. (assembly GCA_028277105.1). Classification (GTDB taxonomy): domain Bacteria; phylum Bacteroidota; class Bacteroidia; order Flavobacteriales; family Schleiferiaceae; genus JANQHO01. The sequence continues at coordinate 3,522 of JANQHO010000021.1, forward strand.
TGAATGGCAATGTTGTAAATACCTTATCATTGAGTGGATTAAAATCCAATCTGGATGAGGAAGATATCAGCATTTTTGATCACGTACATCAGAAAAATAAGAATTACCGGGCTTTCCCGCTGGATGATGTGTTGGAATATGCTTATGGTTCACTGCTCGACAGTGCGGAGGACAAAGACTTTCTCTTTAAAGCCTTAGACGGATACCAGGTTACAGCTTCTTATGATACTGCTACTGAAGACGGTGGTTATCTGGCCTTTGAAGACCTGGATGTTTCAGGGAGCACTAACTGGGAACCGGTAGCCCGGGAAAACAATAACGATCCTGCGCCTTATTACATCGTGTGGTCAGGTTCCGGTCAAAATCCCACTACAGACGGTTATCCCTGGCCTTATCAGCTATCCCAGATTGATCTGACCGATTAGAGATGTGATAATATCTGGTAGTATAATAATAAAGTTTTTCACTTCATCAGGAAAAAGATTATGCATCTTCGCAATTGTTTAACCCAGCCCTAGTAACCCTTGCTGTTAAAGTTCCTTCTTGCACTGGCACTAAGCCTCTTTTTCTGTACAATTACGGCTCAGGAAACGCCTGAAAAAAACCTGATAGGAAGATATATTGACTACCTCTTCAACGATAGCAATGCTGTTTCCGAACCCAAGCTGCTGGTTTACCCTACCCTGGGCTTTGCTCCTGAAACCAGCTGGGAGATCGGCCTGTCTTCCCTGTATGTTTATTATGCCAAACAGGATACAGCCAACCGCCTGAGCGAGATCAACGGATTCACCTTTTACACTTTCGAAAATCAATACGGCTTTTGGCTTGATCACGCCCTCTACTCCGACAGGGATAAGTGGTTTTTCCTGGGCCGCGTCCGTTACCAGAGTTTTCCCTTGCTTTACTACGGGCAGGGCTCTGATGCCCCCTCAGATTACCTGGCCCGGGTGGATGGCAATTTTCTATTGATCAAGGAAAGGGTACTACGGGAACTCTGGCACTCTTTTTATTTGGGTCTCGAAATTGACTTTCAACACCTTTTCCAGGTGGAGTTTAACCAGGCTGATCCTGAAAATCCGGTAGAGATCCCTTTAGGGGGTAATGGCTCCACCAACCTGGGGGTGGGCCTCGGGTTAGTATATGACAATCGCCATAATGTTTTAAATGTACGAAAAGGACTTTTCAGCGAACTGGCCTTTCTTAAGTATGACAAGGCCTGGGGCAGTGATTTTGATTTTACTTCAGTCATCAGCGATAACCGTATCTTCAGGCCTGTGAATAAAAGGGATGTTATTGCCGCCCAGCTTTTTGGTCAGTTCACTACCTCAGGACAAGCTCCTTTTAATCAGCTGGCTTTAATGGGTGGAGAAAGCCTTATGCGGGGTTATTACCTTGGGCGCTTCCGCGATGATAACCTGATAGCCGGACAAGTCGAGTATCGTTTTCTTCCATTTAGCTTTCTAAAACGATGGGGAGCTACGGCATTTTTATCAGCAGGGCAGGTTTTCAGTGAAAACGATCGCTTTGATTTTAGCAGGTTCCTTCCGGCCGGAGGGGCTGGTATCCGCTTTTTACTGTTTCCCGATAAAGACATCTACGTCCGTTTTGATGTGGCTTTTACCCGGGAAGGAACGGGTTTTTATTTTTTTATAGGGGAGGCTTTTTAATAAAATCCCTTATTGATTACAATACTGGTATATGGCATTGTAGGCTTCCTTCAGCCCCAACTCTCCTGCCTGGCTCAGGTCTTCGCAGCCGGAAGAAATATTTTGCAGGTAAATATTGATGAGACCGCGGTTGAAATAGGCTTCGGCAAAATCGGGTTTTAGTTCTATCGCCCTGGTCAGATCCTTTATCCCTCCCTGAAAATCGTCATTCATGATCAAAACATAAGCCCGGTTGAAATAGGCAAAGGGAAAGTCAGGGTCGAGCTCTATTACCCGGTTGTAATCTTTGATGATCTCATCATAGGAGTGCTCTGCATAGGTAATGTTTGCTATGCTGGTACTATTCCCGGCTAAAGTGGGTGTTTCAGGTTCAAACTCATTGAGCAGTTCCCTGAGCTTTAAGCGGGCATTGGCCCGGCCAAAGTAACTGAGCAGGTTATTCCCGTCCAGTTTTACGGAAAGATTAAAATCGGTAAAGGCCTTATTGTAGTTTTTCTGATAGGTGTAAAGTGTGGCTCTTTTTACATAATAAGCCAAAGCTGTGCTCTGGCTCTCTGTTGACCGGTCAAGGTCTTCGATAGCCTGATGGATCTTGGGTTCAGCGATGGTATCTCCTGCAACTGTAAGACCGACCAGGTTCCATTGGTAATGATCTTTATTCAAAGCATCGTAATAGTATACAGCTTTATCATATCCATCATAGGGTATTAATTGAAGCCAGGGCTTTATTACGATCTCAGTATCATCGTATTGTATCTTTCCGGTTTGGTCTTCTTCCTCCGGCATTCTACCCGAAAGAGTGATCATCCTGGCAAGCTTAAGCGCTTCCTGTTGATTTAAGCTGTCGCTTTTCAGATAGCGCTCTTCATTCAAGGATTGGGCAAACTGGTAATCCTTTTCCGCTCCCCTGAAGTCTTTCAACTCACTTTTTATTTGAGCACGGTTGTAATAGGCATCGGAAAACTCAGGGTACAGTTCTATTACCTTATCATAGTCTTCCATAGCGCTTTTAAAAGCCCCTGTTTGTTGTTTTACCAGCCCCCGGTTGTAGTAGGCCAGGATGTTGTCAGGCCTTTTTTGGATAACCAAATTATAATCGTCAATCGCTCCCAGATAGTCTGCCATACGGCTCTTTAAGATGGCCCGGTTAAAAAGGGCAACGGTATTATCAGGGGCCAGGGCTATAACCTGGTCCAGATCTTCCAAAGCTAATTCGTTCTCTTTGTTGTCCATCCGAAGCAAAGCTCTTTGAAATAAAGCCTGCACATTAGACGAATCCTTTTCCAATACCCACTCAAAATCCCTCAGGGCCATATCAGGCAGCTCCATTTGTTTGTAACAGATACCCCGCTGTATGTGAGCGAACAAATTGTGAGGGTTTTTTCTCAAGGCAGTCTCAAAATCTTTCAAAGAAGCGTCAAACTGGCGCAATCCCGTTCTGGCCATGGCCCTTAAAACGTAAACCCCTTCCCCTTTAGCGCCAAATTTCAAGGCTTTGTTACAATCGTGAACTACCGTTTCAAAATTTTGCAAAAAAAGATTTGAAATGGATCTGTTCATATAAATCCGCCAGTCCATGGAATCTATTGCCAAGGCTCTGTCATAATCCAAAAATGCTTCCTGGAAGTTGTACTGCCTGTCTCTCACAATGGCGCGGTAGTGAAAGGCTTCTTTGTGCAAAGGAGCTCTTTTTATACATTCCGTATAGTCTTTCTCAGCCCCTTTGAGATCACCCAGATTGTATTTTGTCAAACCTCTTAAAAAGTAGGCTTCAAAGTGGTCGCTTTGTATAATAGCGTAATTGAGGTTTTGCAGGGCCTGGGTATAATCCCTGTTGCGCAGTTCTATTTTGGCCCGCTCAAAATAGCTGAGCTTCATTTGGGCAAAGAGCGGTGATGAGACATTCACCATCACAATAAACAACATGATATAGCGCCCTTTTGAAATCATATTCTCCTCTGGTGCAGGCAACTGTTTATGAATAGTATAGATTCTCTCACTCTGTAATAATGTCTTATCAAAGCTATTGCCGTTTAGCTGCCCAAAATATAAACATTTGCTTTAAGGCCCGGTATGTTTTACACATCTGTTATTACCATATTGTGATACCGACTACTCCCCGTTTTACCGCTGTAAAATACATAACACTTACTTTGTTCTGGTATTTAAATATGGCAATCACGAAAACTCAAAGCCTGACCTGATCTTTCTCGATATCAATATGCTGACCATGGATGGCTGGGAATTTCTCGAAGAATACGAAAAGCTCAATGATCCCAGACAGAAACAGATAATTTTAGTGATGCTTACCACTTCCCTCAATCCTGATGATGAGACCAAAGCCAGGAACAATGAAATCATCAAAGGTTTTTGCCACAAACCTCTAACAGAAGAAATAATTGAGGAAATCCTCGAGGGACATTTTGCCGAAAGGCTTTAAAAACAAAATCCCCTGCCATTGAATGACAGGGGTTGTAAAGGGAACATTTCACCCTTTATTGGAGGGGACTTTTTGCTATCCAAAAAGCTAATTGATCTACAGCAGAATTATTTAAGTGTTCTCATTCGTTTTCATTAATCAACCCAGGCATTGTTGTAACAGGCAATAATGCGGCTCTCCATACTAATGTTATCCGGCCCTCCAATAGAATTACTCAGTACTGCACACTCATAGCCATTGGGAAAGATCAGCACACAGGTGTAGCAGCCTCTGCCCTGCCCATTACTGTTCCAGAAATTGGCGTTGTGGAAACCACCGTGCCCATAGCTTTGCCCGCCTTCTACCTGCATAGATGAGTTTGGATGCCAGCCCATCAAAAAATCATTCATCATGGTCTTGTATTCATCATTCAAAAACTCGTCTGTGTGCTTTAAAGTAGCTACAATCTCATTCATTATTATTGCAGACAATCTCCATCCTGCGCTGCCTACAAATAATTTGGCATCTCCCAGCACCCAACCCATAGCCTGATTGTCGAAATTGTAATTCCAAACCTTGTTGCTAAGGCTACTGGGCACCGGCTCTGTATAAATCATACCCAGTTTAAACAGAATAACACTATTAACGGCTTCTATGTATTTTTGTGAAATAAGCGCCTCCAGCGTTCTCTCACTCTCCACTCCGCTCAATACCAGGATAGACATAGCGGCCATTTCATTGGGAGCATATAAATGAGCGATTACCACTCGCATTAAGGCGTAATTAGTGTTGGAGTATAAGTAGTTACCCGTCTGAAAAGTGGTATTTCCTTCTACCAGGCTTTTCAGGTTATTGTGATTAATTCCCCCATTAGAAGGTACACCGGAATTATGGGTCATTATTGCCTGGAATGACAAGAGATGTAAATTATTATTCCTCGACCAATGTGATGGCAAATAATCGTCAATAGCATCTGTGCGCTTCAGACCATTATCCTGCATCAAACGCAAAGCTGTAATAGCAGTTATTACCTTACTCACACTGGCCAGATCCTGGGGTAAACCTTCTGTGTAGGGTACCGGGCCACCGTTTTGGGCATCAAAAGAAGCTACCGCATTGCCAAAAGCTCCTGATCTTACCTTCTCCCCTTCATGTGAAATGGAATAAGAATAACCGATCGTGTTAGGGTCTAAACGGTCTTTGATATTTTGTTCAAATAAGTCGAGATCAAATGTTCTGATTGATTCTTTAAAGGGAAGACCATCCTCTTTTTCACAGGAGAGAACTGTAAAAATCATTGAGGCCAGTAATAAATAAATGGCTGCTTGTTTCATCGCAGTAGGGTTTTAATTTTTGCTAAGATCAAATCTATGTGTTTGATAAACAGTCAACTGTCAAAAGAAATCAAAGAGTATCAAAAAGTGTCAAAATCCCATTTCCAATTATTGAGATATTTTGGAATCCTTATTTTTCATAGCTGATATGAAAAGGTTAATATTCATATATCTGATTCTTTGCCTTTTTTCCCCATCGGTGTACACACAGGTATATCAGCCCCAGTTTAGTGATATTGAAGCCGTGGAAGGCGAATACATTGGCAAACTCAATATGCATATCCAATGTATAGAGGCCGATCAAAAGGGCTATATGTGGCTGGGAAGTGTTTTTGGTCTGTTCCGTTACGATGGTTATCAACTGGAGCAATTCCAATATGATCGCGTGGATCCCAATAGCCTGAGCAATAACCATGTTTCTTGCATTAAAAGTGATCTCCAGGGCAACCTATGGATAGGTACTCAAAAGGGTCTTAATCTTTGGGATGCCTCTACTAAAAGCTTCACCCGTTTTCTGGAAAAAGACCAGCAAAGCAATAATATCTTTGTGCGAGATATAGAGGTAGACCCTGATGGAAAACTATGGCTGGCTACCTCAGATGGTCTGTATCATTATACCGACAGCAGTTTCACTAAAGCAGAACTAAGCGGATTACACGGTAATGTTCCCTTTGCTATTGAAGCTGTAGAGGATTACCTCTGGATAAGTACTCAACGAGGACTGCTTCGCTATTATCCGCATAGCGATAATGAGGAAGCTATAAGCATACCTGCTCCTCTTTTTGAAGGCAACCCCCGGGATATTATAGATGTGTTGCAATGGAATGATACTTTGTTATACATTGCCACTTACACCGGGGTTATGGGTATTAATCTCCTAAGCCGTACGATCTTTCCCATCGATGTCCATACAGACTTAAAATTTGAACGGCAAAGTACCATAGTAGGTGCTTTCTCAACCTTAGTGATGGATATTGAAAGGGCTGACAATAAACTCTGGATAGCTTACCGCTTTTTAGGATTGGCCTGGTATGAACCGGCAACAGGTAAACGCGAAACCTTTGTTCACGATCCTTCTAATGCTTTTAGTTTGTTGAGCGACAGAGTGTATGGGCTCTACTATGACAGCTTCAAAAATCTTTGGGTGGGTTCCATCAAAGGTGTTCAACTTTACGATGTACAACAGAACATCAAAACCTACGTCTTACAACCCGGTTTTTTGAACAGTGAGAACTTCATCTCTTCTATTTTCAGGGACAGTCAGAACCGTTACTGGTTCGGCACTGCCCAGGGATTGTACAGGTCTCAAAGCTGGGGGCAAAAACCTGTAAAGCTAACTCATGGCGGCACTTCAATACACAATCTGAGAACCAAAGACGCTACCGTATTTACAGAAGATCTGAATGGCAATGTTTGGATAGGTGGAAATACAGAAGGTTTACACCTTGTGAAATACGGAGCAGACCGGGGTAAAAGAGTGAATATTTCCCCTGAAGCCAACAGAATGTTCAGTGTAGATATGGAAGCGGATAAAACTGACCCGGACATTATCTGGATCAGCACCATCCATTGCCTGCTCCGCTACCATATCTCCCAAAACAAAATCGATTCTTTATCCGGCATGCACCAAATCCTCAATAAAAGCAATACCATTTTGAGGCTGGAGAACAACTATTTATGGGGAGCTAATAAATTGGGTTTTTACCGCTTAAACACCCAAACCTTAGACCTTGTGGTATATTTAAAAGAGCACATAGGCTACCGGGGATACGTCCACTCTTTTCAGGTTGAAGACGCCCAAACTGTTTGGCTGGGAAGCAGTAACGGTTTACAAAAGATCAACCTTAATACTATGGGTATTACCACTTATGAATTCTCATCCGGGTCGCCCTCCCAGGATATTTATAGTATACGGCTTACAGACGGTTATGTTTGGTTCAATTCCATGTGGAAAATACATCGTTTAAATAAAACCACCGGTGAGATAGAAACTTTTGGCCTGAGTAAAAATGCCAACCAATATTTTTACAAAGATGTTATGGAGAGCATGGAGCACTCCATACTTTTTGGTGGTGCAGATGGTATTACAGCTGTTAATACTAAGGGTTTAAACGGTACTACTGAAAAAAAGATCACCCCAGATATTACCCGGATCACCATAGGGGACAGCATTATTACCGATATGAAGAATGATCATATTGCCTTGGCATCTGATCAAAATGCTATTTCTTTTTCTTTCAGCGCCTTGTATTTCAAACCCGAGTCCAACGTATATTATCAATACCGGTTATTGGGGCTTTCAGACAATTGGGTTTTTCCCGGTACCCGGCACGTAGCCAACTTTTCAAACCTGGATCACGGCACTTATACTTTTCAAGTTGCCCTGGCCGGGGATAATAACAATTTTACCCAAATCACTTTTACCATAGCTCCCCCTTATTGGGAAACCTGGTGGTTCAGAACTATAATACTACTGCTCAGCCTTACAGCAATTTGGGTATTGGTTCGCCTGAATTATTCCAGAAAAAAACTCAAGCAGAAACGCCTGCTGGCAGAACAAAAGTCTGCTTACAAATCCAAATTTCTGGCCAATATGAGTCATGAGATAAGAACCCCTCTCAATGCCATTGTAGGTTTAAACAAACTGCTGGCCGATTCTGACTTAAACCCCAAACAGCAAAAATGGGTAAAGGCCATTGACCAATCTTCTGAAAATCTTATGCGTATGGTAAACGATATTCTTGACCAGGAACGCATAGAAAGTGGAAATTACCAATTTGTAGAGCAAGAGTTTAATCTATTAGCCATTGTACACCAGGTAGTTGAATATTTTGAGTTGAAAGCCCAAAGCAAAGGCTTGCGTCTTATTTGCAACTCAGAAGAATCTATTCCAGAAAATGTTACTGGAGACCCTATTCGTTTGACCCAAATATTGAGTAACCTGGTAGGTAATGCGGTTAAATTCACTGATAAAGGTGAAATAAGCCTTTCCACTCGTATTTTTAACCTGACAAAAGACCGGGTAAAAATTCAATTTGTTATTCAGGATAGCGGCATCGGTATACCTAAAGCTAAACTCAGTAAAATTTTTGACAGTTTTGAGCAGGTTCGCGTTACTGACCGCAACATTGATGAAGGGGTTGGATTGGGGCTATCTATTGCCCGGCAGTTAGTAGAGCAAAACAACGGAAGCATAGAGGTAAAAAGCGATGTAGGTGTTGGGACTTGTTTTACTGTGATTTTGCCTTTTGGTCTATCCCCCGAAAAACGCACTTCCCCCGCAAGGCTTTCTTCAAATGGCACTACCCGTGAAAATCTCAAGTTTTTGCTGGTAGAAGACATGGAGTTGAACCGGATGCTGGCGATAGAGTTGCTTCAACGCAACTATAAAAATGCTGAGATAGACATAGCAGAAAACGGAAAAGCAGCTTTGAAAAAGCTGGAAGACAATGGTTATGACCTGATCCTGATGGACGTTAAAATGCCGGTGATGGATGGCTATGAATCCGCTTTAAAGATCAGAAGAAACAAACAACTGGATCATTTGCCTATTCTGGCTATGACAGCCAATGCTATTGAAGATCAAATCCAAAAATGCTTTGAAGCAGGTATGAACGATTGTCTTACCAAACCGATTGACGAAGCTGAACTGAGAGAAAAAATCAATGCCCTGGTAAAATGAAAATAGACCGCGAAAGAATAGCCCGCTTATTCGGTGATGAAATGCTGGTAGAACGATTCATCAGGGTTTTTGAAATGGAATCGAAACAGCTTTTGATCGGCTTGCAACAACAATACGCAACTGGTGATTGGATAGCTTTAAGCCGCTCAGCCCACAGTTTGAAAAATCATTTGAATTACGCAGGAGATACAGAACTGGGCAAGCTTTGTGAAGAAATAGAGAATATGGCTCAGCCACCCGTTAATGAAATTTTACTGAAGCACAAACTGGATGAATTATTAAGCCAAACGAGCCAACTCCGCTAATTTTGAATGGAGAGACGATAACCTACTCCATGTACATTTAAAATAGACACGCTGGGGTCTCTTTCTAAAAGCTGACGCAGTTTACTAACGTACACCGTTAAGCTTCTACCCCTCATGGCGTGTTCATCTTCCCAAACCATCCGCATGGCGTGGTCATTCTGAATAGTATAATCAGGGGATTGCAAAAAATGAAGTAACAACCGGCTTTCTGTAGTGGTTAACGTTGTAATCTCATTATCAAACTGTAATTCTCTGCTCGATGGGTTGAAATAGTAATTGCCAATCTGGTAGGAAGTTATGTTGTTCTTCCTCATACTGTGTCCGGTACGCCTCAGGATATTTTCCATACGCAGATTCAACTCCTGCATACTAAAAGGCTTAACCAAATAGTCATCTCCTCCTATACTCAGCCCCTCTATCTTATGGTCCATACCGCCCTTTCCGGTCAAAAAAATAATGGGGGTATGCATGTCATTCAATCTGATGGTTTTAGCCACTTCAAAGCCATTCTTAAAAGGCATATCAACATCCAGTACGATCAGATCCACCCCTCCCTGGTAATAAGCTTTTAATCCCTCTTCCCCATCTAATTTCCAGCTAACCTTAAATCCCTTGGTCTCCAGCAACTCTTCCACTATCGGGCCCAACACCCTATCATCATCAATAATGAGAATATGTGCTTTTGCATCCATTATTCACCGCTTGTTTAAGGCTAAAAATTCAGTGTAGCCTGATAAGGCAAGATGTTAAAGTTTTTACAACTGAGCAAATGAGCCGAGCCTGTACTACCTGGCAATAAGCCATTTTAAGGTATAAATTATATCGCGCTTTGCTGTAACCAGGTTTAATGCCCGTTCAGTGTAGTTGTGTGCAGTATCCGCATGGTTCAAATCGGTCAATAAATTGACCATTAATAAAGCTCTGTATTTAGCATAAAACGATGTTTATTTTCTCAACTTTTATAGTTTATAATCTGAATCATTTATGAAGTATTAATTTATCATATATTTTCAACAACTATTTTAAGGTATTTATTTCAAAAAAGATTTAAATCATTAAAAATCACAATTATGAAAAAGTACAACTTCTTAATTCTTAGTACAGCATTTTTTATGCTCACCATTTCAGGGGCTGCTTATGCACAGGTTTTTCAGAACGACTACAGTACACCGGGAACTGGACACTTACAGGAACAGATGGTGTTGGTACCATTTCTGTCAACGGTAGTGAAATGGAATTTTACGATTTTGCCGGTAATCATAATTGCTTTTGATCTTTCTAATCCAAAGGCCAAAGAATCATCTTAACAAGGTTATAAAGCCCTTATATTCTTTTGTTTGCTCCTGCTTGGTGGTGGTTACAATGTAATAATACACTCCATCTGCTACAGGTTGGTTATTGGTTGTGCCATCCCATCCTTTTAAGGGGTTATCAGTACGGAATACTTCGCCTCCCAAACGGTCAAAAACGACCATTTCAATACTGGATATAACATCAGGATCGTAGTTAATGGAAAATATATCATTAAAACCATCACCGTTGGGTGTAAAAACATTAGGAATAACCATTTCTTCCAAAATAGTTACGGTAACCTCTGTAGTGTCAGTGCATTGCTCATCATTTGATACCACCAATACAACGGTATATTCGCCTTCGCTCTCATAGCTATACACGGGGTTCTCTATAGTAGACTGCTGGCCATCACCAAAGTTCCACTGCCAGCTTGTTTCGCCTGTTGACTGATTAGTAAATGTAATTTGTGGGGCACTGGCAGTAGTAAGAACGGGATTCGCCTCAAAGGCAGCCACGGGTTGTGGGTGTACTTGTATGGTTTGTTGCAGAGTATTTGTACAGCCGGATGAATTTCCGGTAATAAGTGTAACGGTATAGGTACCTGCCGTGTTATAGGTGTGAACCGGGTTGATATTGGAAGAAGTGTCACCATCACCAAAATCCCAGGTATAGGAAGCAGCACTGAGGGAGGTGTTATTTATAGCGATATGCTCCTGTTCGCATACAAGCGGTGGAATGGTAAATGATGCTACAGGAGAAGGACTTACCGTTAACTGTTGCACAATAGTGTCCGTACAGCCGAACGAATTTTGGGCAATAAGTGTAATGGTATAGGTACCTGCCGTGCTATAGGTGTGAACCGGGTTGATATCTGGAGAGGTGTTACCATCACCAAAATCCCAGGTATAGGAAGCAGCATTGAGGGAGGTGTTGTTTATGGTAATATCCTCCTGTTCGCATATAAGTGGTGGAATAACAAATGATGCTAAAGGGGAAGGATTTACCGTTAACTGTTGCACAATAGTATCCGTACAGCCAAACGAATTTTCGGTAATAAGTGTAACAGTATAGGTGCCTGGAGTAGCATAAGTATAAACCGGATTGATATTGGAAGAAGTATCTCCATTGCCAAAATCCCACCTGTGACTGACAGTTGCCGAAGAGGTAGAGGTAAATTGCACAGGACTGTTCTCACAGGGATTATTAAAGGTAAAGTTGCCACTTCCCCCTAAGGTTACATGCACTTGCTGTGTAATGGTATCCCGGCAACCTAAAGAATCCTGTACCATAAGGGTTACATTGTAATAACCTGTGTCACTGTAGGTATAATCAGGATTCTGAATATCAGACGTATCATTGGGTGCCGTTGCGGGGTCGCCAAAGCTCCATTGCCAACTGGTAACATTGGATGTAGGGGAGTAACTGCTGTCGGTAAAAAGCAATTGATTGCATACTCCGGGTACATAGCTGAACGCAGCTTTTGGGGGGCCTTCTTTGAGCACGACATTTTGTGTCATAGAGCAACCGTTGAACGAAGTATAAGTACAACTGTAGGTTGCGCCATCAACGGGATTGTTTACGGTGATGTTTTGAGTATTGCCCATTGTACCCCAATTGTAGCCTGCAAAGCGGGGAAGCCCTTCGATAGTTAGGGAGGAAGCATTTTTACAGAAGTAAACTGTATCGTTTTTCGGTAGCAAATTGGGGGCTATATAGGCGTAGGTATTGCCGTGTACGCCCAGGTAGTAGCACGTATATACCGTGAATTCAACGTTGACGGTTTGCCCGATGTAAGCGGACAGATCTAACCCTACCGATGCCCAGGGAAAATAATATGAAGTATTGAAACTCGATGTCATTTGCATAGCTCCCTGTGAGCAGGATTGAATGGTGTATTCCGCACAGGTATTGCCGGTGAGAGGTGTACCGCTAGCATCGGTAACCCGTGCTTCAAAAATACCGTTTAAAGGCAGGTTCTGCGCTGAACCTAAACAACCATGCGTACCATCTCCCACCACGGCTACCTCGTAATGGAGAATGGAATTGTCTTGGGTCACATTGATGGTATGATCCAGGCGCCATCCCAGGCCTGTACCTCCGTTATTCCCACCTGAGGGATGGCCAAGGCGCACCACCTGCGTTTTCCCGGAGGGTATTCTAGGCAGGGCCGAACCTATTACCCCGTCATTGCCGGGTGTGCTGACAATAAAGTGGCTTACCCCGGAGTTCACAGGAGTAGAACAGCAATTCCCACGTACACCAACAGTTCTGTTCCAGTTGGTGAAATTCAGCATTGAAAAATCGAAATTGGTATTTTGAGCAGTCGAAAGATGTGCTGCAATGATACAGATAAGGAATGCGAAATGTTTTTTTAAGCTACTATTCATCATTGTATTCTCTCTTACTATTCTGTTATTCAATCGAAAATATTCCAAAAGCACAAAGGTTTTGTAAAGAGATTCTCTATGCTTTATTATCAGTTAATATTCCGTTTATTACTCTTCTTACACCACTTTTAAATAATGCCGTGTTAAAGTTGGTAAGCATACCCAATTTGCATTCACTTAGCTTTAGATAGGTGAGTATTTGCGCCAGATGCAGATCGTTTAATGCTTCAACAGCTTTTACCTCTACGATCAACTTGTCTTCTATCATCAAATCTATATGGTAGCCTGCGTCTAACTTTACTCTGTTATACACTAAAGGAAAGGGTTTCTGTTTTTCTACTTTGAGATTGTGTTGGCATAGTTCGTAATACAAACATTCACGGTAGGCATTTTCCAAAAGGCCCGGTCCCAGGGCTTTATGTACATTTAATCCTGACTCAAATACTATTTTTGCAAGTTCATTTTCTGTCATCGTTTACTTTTTTGACCACGAAGGCCCGAAACACAAAAAATTTCATCTCTAGTTTCTTTGTGGTTCTTGCGGCTTGGTCGTCCTGGTCTGTTTTAACCATCGGGAACACAAAGGCTTTGATACCCCTTGTGTTCCCGATGTTATGGTTGTTACATTATCAAAATTCATTGATCTTTCACTATTTCCCGTACAGAGGTTTGGTTGTTTGAGGTGGTAATGGTCAGAAGATAAACTCCCCCTGCCATACCCGACATCTCAAGTGCCGTACTACCCGATGCGGACAGCTCTCCTGACTGTATTTCCCCGCCTCTTATATCGGTAAGCCGGAAAGTCCCCGGATGCGGGAAAACAATGTTGACCACATCACTTACCGGGTTAGGGTATATGCTGAGACCTTCAAAAACCGCATTTTCGGTCAGACCAATATTGATAACGTTATATACAGCCGAGCTGTCCGAACAGCCGTTGGCGTCCGTTACGACCACATAATAGGCCCCGTTTTGATTAATAGTGTAGCTCTGGTCGGTTTCTCCTGAAACCGCATTGCCGTTGTAGTACCACTGGTAAGTGCTATAGTTGCCGGTGCTCAACACACTATTGGTTTGTGAAATAACCGGAACGGCAGGCACATTTACTGTAAGGGTGAGCTGCACAATGCTGTCGCAACCTGTAGAGGCTGTAGTAAGTGTATCATTGTACACCCCCGAAACGGTGAGGGTTTGTGTGCCGAATACATAACTATCACCATCGCAAATGCTGGCCGCAAGCGATGTTACAGGGGTGGTATTTACACTAAGGGTAAGCTGCACGATGCTGTCGCAACCTGTAGAGGCTGTAGTAAGCGTGTCATTGTACACCCCCGAAACGGTGAGGGTTTGTGTGCCGAATACATAGCTATCACCATCGCAAATGCTGGCTGTAAGCGGGGTCACAGGAACCGGGAACACGTCCAGTTGTAAGGTAATAAGGCTGTCGCAACCGTAAGAAGTTTGAAAGGAATTGTTGGTATAAGTACCACTGGTGCTGAGAGGTGTGCCGAAAAAATCGTAAGGCTCATTGGCACAGGTAGTTGCAGTGATCTCCGTGTTTTTGGGACAGGAGGCCAACTTTAACAGCCAGGGGCCGGTTCCAAATTGTGAGTTGGTCACATCTCCGTTATTGTGCGAATTGGAATTGCCAGCTACTACCACTCCGCCATCATCTTGTAACAGGATGGAATGCCCCCCCTCATTGTTAGATCCCCCCAATACCCGGTGCCAGTCAATGTTGCCTGAAGCATCCAGTTTTACGACCCAGCGGTCGGTAAATCCTCCTTTAAAGGTCTGAGACATCGTGGGTATATCTCCATCACTGGACCTGGTACTAGCTGTAAGAATTACCCCATTATCGGGGGTAGGTACCATTGTATTAAAGGTGGACGCGTTTGCATTATTATCTTCTTCGGTACCACCTATTATTTTGGTCCAAAGTGTATCGCCATTGACCGCGTCTATTTTTACCACCCAGATGTCTTCCTTTCCGCCCGGATAGGCATTGGTGATCAAGCCATCGGTTGAATGGGTCTCACCGGTGATCACATAGTTCCCATCTGTTGTTTCCACACCACAGGAGGGCACTTCCGCACCAGAGCCGCCATAGGTTTTTTCCCAGATGATGTTGCCTACACTATCCAGTTGTAGGGCCCAGTAATCACTATCACCCCACAAAAAGGAAACATCACCATTATCGCACATGGTTACGCCCGTAAGGAAGTATTTATTACCGGAAACCGGTATGATACTCACCCCCCATTGGTAGCCAACAAAAGCTACCCACCAGGTATTGGCCGGAGTGGAGGTGCTAATCTGACCACCATAGGTTTTTTGCCATTCAATGCTGCCGTTGACATCCATTTTTACCACCCATACATAATAGTTGGTCTCAACAGTATCCGAGTTAACACTGCTCAAAGTACCGTCATCAGAACTCGTAGAGCCTGTCAGGATATATCCCCCATCAGGGCATGCCTCTATATTTCTAAAACCATCGGCAGCCGTTCCGCCCAAGGTATCTTCCCACACTATACTGAAGTTGGCATCTAGTTTGGCGATGTAGGCATCGGAATTAGAGCCGTTGGTAACAGTTCCGATCATGATGTAGCCTATATCTGTAGCTTCAATGACCTTCATTATGGTTTTATTCACCTGGTCGTATTGTTGCTGAAAATAGCCAACAGAGTTGTAGCGTTGAACCCCTCCGGCAGCTGAAACCGTTATAAACTCTCCTGCGGCATTTTCAATGATAGAATGCCGTGTTAGGTTCGATGGCAGACCGGATGATACTGATTTTCTGTTCCATTGCACTGGGGGAACCTGTGCAAAAGCATTAACTGATAACAAAAGCAATAGTAGTAAAGGGAAAAGATTTATATTTTTTGTGCTTATATACATTATCAAAAAATTTTTAAGATTTTTATTCTCCTACATAAGGTTTACAGCGGTTTTTACTATGTTGATCTGTAAAAGCTTAAAAAAGCCGCCCTGTTGGGCGGCTTTTAGGATGAGTGATTTACTTTGCTCTTGCATTCTTTTTAGTAAATTCTGTCCACCTATCATCACTAGCAAGTGTTGTAGGTTTCCAGCAATTGGTTTTATAGCAAGCATAGTCAAACAGTACTTCTGAAGTAAATCCACTGCCGCTCTGTACGGCATTAATTGCGTTAACCTTGATTATGTACACCTTATAACTACCATCATCACAGCATCGTTGAAAAACAGCCACCAAACGTATCACGTCAAAGAAAACACCGGGCGCTTCGTAATTGTAATAGCCAGGAAGAGTTGGTGTTGGAGTGCTATTGTCACCGATCAGGTTGCAGGGTGTAGCTACCAACGCATCCATTATAACTTCTACATCCAGATTACAGATATCGCTTTCAGCAGGAGGGACTTTATTTTCATCCAGATAGCCTACCTGCCAACCGTTAATACCGCGAATGTAGGAGTTGAACTGCCCTTCAAACTGGATCTGAGGTCCGATGTTACATAATCCATAAGGAATAGTACCCCAGGCGGAGTAATTACCAACATCTACAGGGGGAACAGGATCCGCAGGAGCATCTGTTCCAGGTCCAGTCACTACATTTTCAGTTTCGCATTCGCATGCACAGGGAGTACATGGAAAATCAGGGGGAGTTACTTCTGTTGTCCCACCGAGTTCTGTTTTTTGTTTACTCATTTTTTAGAGTTTTTAAATGATTAATAATTGAATGATTTCGACACAACGGATATTATAAGGCCACTATGTTATTTAATTGGTTCACCGTAAAAAAATATAACGGAATACAAAGTTTTCACCAGGTTATACCGTTACATAAAAGCACACAAAGAAGAACGAGGTTTACAAAGGGGGTACTGCAAGACATGGCTGAATGAAAAAGCTATGTAGGTTAAGGAAAGGTTCTATTTGTGTTTTGCTGTTTTGTAACAGAAAAAGAAGCCTGTCATTCATGCCTGCATTTTGTCTGATGTATCGGATTGGGAGCATGACCTCAGCCCTGCTCTTAGCCTTCTATCCTATTTATGCGTATTGTTTTTGTTCATATTTAGTACATTTTGGAGCTCAACTTGCTAGGGCACAATAGAATAACGAAGAGACAAAGAAGTAATTTAGAATGATTCTAAATTGAATGCAATTATAAGAAATAAATTTATTACCGGCAATAATTATTTACCGAATTTTTAAGGGAAACGACAGCTAATATATCGCAGTAAAAATCAGGCTTTTTGGGTTTGTCCAACAAATCGAAAAGCTCTTATGTTAAGGTATTCTAACACATCCAAGTAATATAGTATCAATATGGATTGAGGTAGAAAGGTAGGGAGACAAATTAGAGTAGATAAAACAATATTTGAAGCTAGACAAAAGAGAGATAGAAAAAGGCAAAGCCGGTATTTCGGGCGGCAGGTAATCATCAGAGGTTCCCTCTCCCCTGACAGCCGCAATAGGAAGGATAAGATCACCTATTTTATTTTGCTTTTTAAGCCCTCCGCATTTTCCCAAAAACAAAACCGCTTTGGGTTTAATGGCACTAAGCAGATCCATTACGGTAGCGGCCATAGCGCTGCCCATGCCAAAGTTGATGATGGTGATGTTATTGGCGGTAGCCGTTTGCATAGCATTTTTAAGTCCTTTTACCGTTACCTCAAACTGCCGGGCAAAATCCTCCACGTAGTTGAAAAAATTGGTCAGGAGGATGTATTCCCCAAACTCGTTCAACTCAGTTCCGGTATAGCGCGGCAACCAGTTATTGACTATTTCTGATTTGGTTTTCATAGTGTTGATCAATGGTGTGAAGTTACCCATTTTGGATTGCCTAATCTGTCCTAATTTTGGATACTTACAATTTGAGGAAATTCCGGTTTTAGACAAAGCCGTTGGTGCACTCATCAACGGTTTTTTTGTGCTCCTGCTTTCGCTATCTTCAAGATATGGACTATCTCCTCTTCTTTCTGATCTGGCTTATCGGGGTTGCTCTGTTTGGGGAGCATGGGAGTATTTTAAAAAGCACTACTGATACTGTGTTGAGTTTTTAACAGTTGGTGTGAATTAAAAATGCTGATTTGCTTCTTTTCACACTTGTTTTTTTAAAAATTCAGATATACATGCCCTATTTTGTAAAACTGATTTACATTCTGTTAATAAAAGGTAGGCTCTATTTAAAAAAGCAGCTAGGTTCCATACGGTTTATTTGCAACATTTGTATAGAATAAACAAAAAAAGCATGATATTCTAGATACCATGCTCGCTTAGAGTTTATTCGGCAACCTTCGATCTACAGCAAGAGTCCAAATCTTGAGGTGTGGGTGTCCAAAACTCATTAATGGTTGAAGCTCTTGATTAAGCCCTGTGTCCGCAGGGCTTTTTTCTTGGTATAAACCTACTAAAGTATTTTACATCTTTGACCCAATGATGGGTCAAACATATGAACAATTATCTGTTAATGCTGATAACGTCCTGTTTTTTAGTGTGAAAAAATCAATCTTAACTTTTTTGCCTCCTGTTCGGATATATGATGGGAGTGCTATAGCCCCGCAAGCAGATCGGCCAGGGAGACGTTGAGGGCGTTGGAGATGTTGTAGAGGGTTTTGAGGGTTGGGTTGGTGCGTCCGCTTTCAATTCTGCGCAGGGCTGAATCCTCTATATTGAGTTTGGTGGCCAGATCAATCTG
>JANQHO010000024.1 GCA_028277105.1 Owenweeksia sp.
TGACTACCGATAGTATGATGGAATTAACCGTGATCATAATACTGGCTTTACGGTCCACCATCTCGTTGAGGGTATAGTGATTATGAGAAGTGGTGCGGAATAAGGTCTGAATACCACGGGCATCTCTTCCTTTCATGGAGCCCAGGTTTTTTCTCAGCCTTTTCAGTTCTGCTTCATCGATGTTCAGTTCCTTTTTCAGAACGATCTCCTTTTTCTTATCGAGCTTTTTTTGCTCTTTCTCCAGCTTTATGATCAACTCTGCCACCTTTGGTTGAATATTGATCCTTGCGAAGTCCGTAGCTGCTTTATATTCTGACAAAAACTCTATCATTAAAGAGTAGAACTTTTTGATACTGATCTTGGCATCGTTTAATATGGCTTCTTGATAAAACTGCTCTAATCGCTCCTTCCCATTTTTCCCTATAAAATCCATAATAAGAGCATCCTTCAGGATGACCTCTATTCTGGTCGATTCAACTACGTTAGGGCTGAGAACATTCCTAAGTGTTTGGGTTATTATTTCTATATCTTCCCTCGTATAATCAGACTTCACAAGGTCTTCCCTGCCTAATGTTTCAACAAAGTCATTTTGCTGGGTTAAAATGGCCTCGCGGGTAGTTTTGGTAGGTTTTATACGACTAAACATAGAGGTGTATAGCCACAGTGAAGCTTCCAAAAGGCAAAGCTCACTATCCGTAAGCTCTTCGTACTTGCTTATTTTTTGAATGTTGTCGGATATCCGTTTACCAAAATTTATGGTGTGATAGATCAATTGATCGTAATGTTCTACCATATACTCAATGGCCAACAGTTTTATTTTTCTGGAAGGTTTGTCTTCCTCTTTATGCAATACCTGTTCTTCCATTTTTAAACTAATATCTAGTTGATGTTGTATTTCCTGCGTATATAAAAGTCCCTTCTTTCGAAGTCTCTCTTAAGAGTTTCTAACTCTATTTTCCAGTAAAGTATACTGGCAGGCTGTTGGTATTTGGCAATTAAATAAGGTATTTCTTCTTCTATATCAGAGGCCATCTCTTCCAGTGTGGTGTTGAACCTGGCCGGTGAGAACAGTTGGTACAGTTCTTTTTGCCGCTCTTCCAACTTTGAGGAGAACTCTTCGTCCTGCTCAAATAAAATCTGATATACCTTGGAAAGATCATCTTCTCTGAACTCCATCTCAGGCAAAATGGCGTTTTTGGTGCGAAAGGCCGCAAAGTCGAGATCAAAAAGAATAAAACGAAAGGGCCCTTCATCTATACTATAGGCACTGACATTATTCTGCGGCCAATCTGTATTGCCTATGTAATCTTCAAAGATCACGTAATCCATAAAATTCTCCAAGTCAACCATCTCTTTAATTACCTCCATATCCTCATTTTTAATGGCCTCTCTAAACCTTTGAACCTGGGCACTACTACCTTCCCTGTATTCCAGGTTTCCATTGTCGCCATCCATTTTTATAAGGGTTATCCGGCTGGAATCTACACCTAGCAAGCCACTCAAACCGAGCCTGCCATCTTCCGACCTGATATTCATAAGGCCATAATACGTTTCATTGACAAATACCTGCACTGGTGTACCATACCTCAATTCAACATTTAGATCAGCCGATACGGCCAACCTGGTATACGCCAGGTCTTTAAGCATGGTTTTGCCAAAGTCATTGCCCGAGTTGCGCAACCTGAGAGCATAAAGAGTACTCAGATCATCTCCCTCCAGGAGATCAATGCCGTTAAAGATCTCGTAAGATTGACTATTAAAAGGCTCCGCAAGCACAACGCCCAGTGATTTTAGATCGGCCCGGGCGGAAGACCTTCCTCTTATATCGATATAGGCCGCTTTATTTTCCATTTGCTTTACCCCTTTATCGTAAAGATTCATTTGTGCGGTTACACTGATCTCTTTAGCGTAATTCCTGTACATCAGATCAAAAGAATCCGGGCTTACATTGATATTGATGACGGGAAGACCGGTATTGATATTTGATGAGGTTAGCCCATTTAATGAGGGCAGATCTTCGTTTACTTCAAGCTCTGTACAGCTCAGGATAAAAAAACAGGCTAAAAATTTTACCGCTCTCATAATATGGCCCAATTAATGCCCAACCTGAACTGATTGGCCGGGTTGAAGATCAAATAGTGATCTTGTAAGGGATAAAAAGCCCTGCTATAGGCCATACTGATCCCGATATCATACTTTATCCGGTAAATCACCTCAACTACCGCAGCATAGCGCAAAAGATCGGTAGTTTGGGTTCTGTAATCGTCAAAATCAAGGTTGTTCTCTATATCCAGATAAGCACCGGCTACCCATCTGTCATCTATTAGATACCTGCCTCCTAAAGCAAACGAAAGCTTTTTGGTTACACCCTTGTAACTAGAGTTATCATTGCTGCCATTACCTGAAAAATTCAGCTGTTTGTAGCCCAACTGCACCACTGCCTGTATAGGGACAGGCTTGATTTTATAGGTGTAAATTCCCCGTAAATCAAAACCATTAGAGAATTCAGGGTTAATAGAACTGTTCCAGATCAGGATCTCATCTTCACCCAAACCTCCTACATAGCTTGCCGCAATTTCAATATCTGATTGAGCACTGGAAGAAAACAAAACCAGAGAGTAGCAAGCCAAAAAGGAAATAACCCCATATTTCGGCCATCTTAACATACCAAAGTGCAAATATATTGAATGTTAAAACACTGATAGTGAATCAGAAGAATTTTAATTTAAGCTAAACTATTGATACTAATAGGAATAAAAGGCTAATCCAAACAACCGGTTTTCAAGAATATCCCTGTTAAGGGTTGAAATTTTAGTTTATCGATCCTCCCCGCAGTATTTGAGGTTCGCTTACTTCAATATTGGTTTGGCCGGTGGTACAGCCATTGCTATCTGTTACGGTAAGAGTAAAAGTCCCCGCTGGTAAGGTATTGTTATCGTTGTATAAATTGGTACCGTTATCCCAGGCAAAAGAGTAAGGTGCCTGCCCTCCCGAAATAAACACATTAGCGCTTCCGTCACTACCATTTTTACAGCTAACATCTACCACTGAAACAGAATCTATGAAAAAGAAATGCTCACTGGAAACCTCTACCATTGCCAAGGCACTGTCAATATTACCATTAGCATCCTTTGCAATCAGATAAACGGAATTTTGTCCCACATCTGAGCAATTAAAAATCGATTGGCTTAAGTAAAGGGAGTCAATACCACATATATCGGTCGAACCACTATCTAACTGTACAGCTGTTACAGCAATAGTTCCCGTTGAATCGAGAAAAACAGAAATACTCCTTGTGACAACTACAGGTTTAATAGTATCGATCACCGTTAGTGTGGCTGTAGCTGTAGAAATATTGCCGTGTATATCAATTGCCGTAATGGTATTGGTATTGGCTCCAAGATCATTACAACTAAAAGCATTGGTATCCAAAAAAATGGTGTCTACTTCACAGGCTTCAGTAATACTGCTGATCACATAACTGGTATCAATAGTCATTAAACCATTTGAATCGAGAACAATGAGGGTGTCCCTGCTCTGTATTGAAGGTGCAATGGTATCTTGTATGATCAGGTTTGTCGTAACACTGCTGACATTTCCCAAGCTGTCAGTAAGCTGAACCGATATTTGATTGGCAACACCAGTCCAGGCACTATCGCTGTCCATATTGGTTAAAGTACCATTTCTGTTATTGGACGAGAGGTCATTTAGCACCAGGCCTGAGCCTTCATTCATACTATAGTAGGCAAGAAGCCCATCTTCATCTCCATTTAAGGTAGTATTTAAGCCTGCCATTATTTGCTGTTGAGTTCTGACCGTATCCCATACCCGCAATTCATCTACCTGACCGGCAAAGAATTCTGATGCCGCAAAGAAAGGGCTACCGGAGCCTAGAACCAGTGAATTACCGATAGCTGTAGTATCCATTAAAAATGGAGTATTCCCCCTAAGTATACCATCCATATAGACCATGAGCTGAGAGGAGTTAAAAACCACAGCCAGATGATGCCAGTTACCATAGCCTGGACTGAAACCACCAAATTTGAAGTTACTGCCATCCCAAAAAAAAGTTACAGTTGGTCCTACAGAGATACTCCAGCGGGTATTGGTATCCGAGCGCATGGCCAGCAAAGCACTGGAAAATCCAGGAGTGGCTGGAGTGTCTACTCTGACCCACATTTCTATAGTACCGGTAGTAAAATCCAGCTCCGGGCTGGCAGGAATTATCACTTTATCATCAAGTCCGTCAAAATTGATATACGATAATGTAGGCCCGGTAGCATTAAAGCTTCCCACGCTGTTACAATCAAACTGGGATTGGCTCAGTACAATACTGTCAATTATTCCGCAAGCATCAAAAGAAGCGCTATCTATATCAGTAGTTCTTACTGTTACCTGCCCACTGGAATCCAGATAGGCTATAGTACGGTTGTTTAACAAGGCAACAGGCCCTTCTTCATCATTTACAGTAACCGTAAAAGAAGCGGTATCAGGATTGCCATGTACATCAACACTCACAAAAGTATTAGTGGTAACTCCAAAGGGGAATACTGAACCTGACGGCAGTCCACCGATCTGATAAACAGTATCTATCCCACAATTATCACTAGCCCCAATAGAACTGTAGTTAACCACAGCGCTACAAGCAGCTGAGTCAGTGGTTACAACTGAATTTGATCCAAAAACCCGGGGCGCCTGAACATCCTGCACCAGCACATTAAAAGAACAACTATCGGTATTGCCATTGCTATCGTAAACGGTATAGGTATTAGTGGTTGTTCCTATGGGAAATGATGACCCAGACGGAAGCCCGGAGGTAAGTACTGTCTTAAGCCCATCGTATTCTTCTCCGTCCAAAGCGATCACCGGGGCAGTATCAAAACCATATGGCCTGTAACTATTTGAGAAACTGGCTAAATAACCCGGAGCTGTTTCCAGATCTTTTTCTTTATTGCCGCCTATTAAAAAATCCGCATCAAAAGGGGCTATAACTTCTACTATAAATTTAGTACCTGCAGGCAAGCGTAAATTTAGAGGAACATATTCCAGCCTATTCCAGGCCGAAGTTTTAATAGTATCAGTGGTAGTGACAAAAGGCTTTACAATTCTTGAAATAGGGGCACTAAAAGCTGTAACAGGAGCAGGCATCTCCGTTTCCAGATAAATATTCACTGTTATTACCGCATTCAGCTTACCCTGGTTTATACCTACTATTATATTATTGATCAGGTAATCGTTTTCGATTCCCTCTTCTGCCAGATCGTAAACGCGGGCATGACCACTTAAATTTCCTGTGTAGTCTACGGAAGTGTTAACAAAATCAATGGTTTGACTAACCCTTTTTGCTGTTGTGGTATTGCAGTTATCGCTAGCCTGCGGGAAAGGAAATTTAAAAACTGCCTCACAATCACCAAGGTCTGAACCTATGGTTGTATCACCGATGGAACAACTAACAGTAGGGTTTACAGTATCTCTTACAGTGACGGTAAAAGAGCAGGTATCAGTATTTCCTCCAACGTCTGTTACAACAAAAGTATTAGTTGTAACACCAGCCGGAAAACTTGAATCCGAAGCCAAACCAGCTATCTGAGTAATGTTGGCGGAGCAATTGTCGGAAAAAACAGGTATCGGGTAATTAACTATGGCATTACAACCGGTAGAATCAGGATCAATGATAATATCAGCCGGGCAACTGATGAAAAACGGAGAAATGGTGTCTACTGCTATAATTTGAGCACTGGCTACAGCAGTATCCCCTACAGAGTCAGTAACTGTAACGGTATAAACACCCACTGCCAAATCTGTAATAGTAGCTGAGGTATCCCCATTACTCCACAAATAGGAGTAAGGGGGAAGACCATCAGCAGCAACAACAGTTAGCCCGCCATTGGAAGAGCTACTGCAACTGGCATTACTATCTACTGTGATAGCCGCCAGCACTGGTTGATTGACCAAGAAGGGACGGAAATAAGGTAAACCCGAATTCAAAAAAGGGCTTAAAGCCCAGGTTGAATCAAAATCCCAGTTTACCAGGTTGGTTTGTATTTTAAGGTTAGCTGTAGAAAGACCACTGCCTAAAAAGCTGGCAGAGGCACTATCAGTGTTCCAATAGCTGCTGCGGGCAACGGAAGATGCAGCAGAGGGAAAACTGCAATATTCTGACGAAAAAAGGAATGCTCTGTCGACCGCATTATTGTGGGATTTTGCGTGAGATGAATTAAAAGATAGAATGAAAATTAAAGTATACAAAATCTGAAACAGCCCCCTCATGATACTGAACACTTTGAGTTTAACAGCTATCCAAATGTAAAACTCAAGGTAGATGACAGCCTTTTTCAGAGTGCCTCAATTGTGCCTCAAAAAATGTATAGTTATGATTTTCAAAATCTTAAACTATAATAGTCTAAGCCAGATTTGACTGTAGATTTACAAGATATTCGATCAAATCTTCACTATCAGAAAGACCGAGTTTTTTTCTGACCCGGTAACGCATATTCCGTATGGCTTTTTCTGTTTTCTGTAAAATTTTGGCTATATCCCGTGTTTCATACCCCATAAAATACATAGCAGTAGAAATGATCTCATTCTCTTTGTCTTCCCCTATTGCATTTTTAAGATAGCGGAACAGTTCGGGGTACAGATCTCTCATTTTGTCATAGATCTCTTCAAAAATCCGGAGCGTTATCTGTTCGCTAAGCATGGTTTTCATCTGCGAGGTTTTCTTTCTCACTACGGGCGATTCTTCTTCAGACCTTAAATCTTCTATCATTTCCATCAATTCTGAATTGATCACCTGTTGCTCCATTACTTGTTTTATTCTTACCTGAAGGTCATCCCTCAACATAGTGCTTTTAGCCTTGGCCAGTTCTTTCTCCCGTATAGTATTTTGCAGTTGTAAGCTTAAGAGTTCTTGTTCCTGTCTGTAAATCTTTTTATCCCGTTTTCTTCTTTGAATAATAAGTGTAACCAGTATAATCAGAAGTACAACCATACCAGCCAAAGCCATAAGCCCGATCAATCTGGATCTGTTCTCAGCTTTTAAAAGCTGGTTTTCGGCTTCCTTTTTTTCAGTTTCGTACCTGGTGGCCATTTCTTCTCTGGCTTTGAGCTTTTCTTTTTCAAAATCAAAACTCAGCAGGGAATCCCTCAGAGCAAAAGATTGCTTAAAATCACTGTAATTGTTAGTCCATACAGAAAACTTCATATTTAATTCGGCTAATCTCATTAAGCTCAGGGAATGTTCGGGAGCTCTTTCATAAATGAGCCTAAGGGTATCCAATATGGGTTTTGCTTTTTCAGGCTTGCCCTGGTCCAGTAAGAATTCGGCATAAGTGGCCTGATCGTACACCCAGCCGAAAAAATATGGGTAATGCTCATAAATTTTAAACGTAAGGTCAAAATACTTTTGGGCGCTATCGTTTTCGTTCAGTTTAACATAGCTCAGGGCCAGGTTTCTACACATTGTTCGCAGATTAAATGAGTCTTCATTCACAATGGCATATTTTATGGCTTGCCTCCTGAACTCAATCACTTCTTCTATAGCAGCTCCCTCCTTATCTTTCAACAGAGCTATAGTTTCATAGATATCCCCTAACACCCTTTTTGAATCCTGAGAGGTCATGAAGTCAATGGCCTCATCGCAAATGTCAAGCCCCCTTTGCGTTTCGCCAATGCGCTGATAAAAAACACACAATTGACGGTAAATGAAGCTTTTCTGAGAAGGTTGGTTCTCTTCGACAAGTAAGTCTCTAACTTTTAAGCTGGTCTGAAAAGCAGAGTTGGTGCTATCTAAATCTGCCAGCAAAAACATTTTTTGGCTGTATGCTCTCAGGAGGCTGGACTTTTGCCCAGATTTCCTCAGTGACTCAATCTGCTTTTCCATATAAGTCAGACTCAGCTCCAGGTTCCCTAGAAGTTGATAGGCGGCAAGCAGCAAGGTTTCATACAAATAAGCCTGAAATCCTTCTGACTCTTCCCTGGCTTTTTCTTCTATAGCAGGAAACACCGTGATACGCAGGGAATCCGCTTCTTTTTGATTGAGCATCCGTAGGTGGGCTTCAATTTTAGTGATAGCAGCAGTATCCAGATCCGAACCCAGGATGTACTGTGCTGTGCCCTGATAGGTAGCAGGAATATCTTGCCCCCTAAGCAGCAAAACATGGGACAACAGCAAAAAAAGCAGGATCAATCTTTGCAGACTGCAAATCATTATACCGGTGTAATGAGATTAACGCTCTGCTAAGCTAGTGATTAATCAACTCTCAAAATGAATTACTGAAGCTTGTTGTCAAAGGTTTTAGCCGGTGAAACATCCAATAAAAAAAGCCTACCCTTTCAAGTCTACTTTAACCCTATACTTCAGGCGTAACTTGAGGTTTTAAGTTTCTTCGGGTTAAATTTTTAATGGCTTATACTTAGATTTATCCTATTAGTCTGGTTTTTCTGCCAGGTTTTTAAAAAACTATCCGAAATTAAAAATAAGTCCGGCTGATAATAGAAACCTGCCATAATTCATGGGGCCATTATACTCTATCTCAGTATTTGTACTTCCATCTCTTAAAGTATACTCATGAATAGATTCAGAGGTGTGATATGCAGGGTGCACAATAAGCCCTACTTGTTTATTTAGACTAAATTTCAAAATAAGACCTCCCATATAAGCAAAAGCTGTTTTCTGATCACCGATATATTCAATCTGATAAGTTCTTCTTTGAAAAAGAATTTTGGAATAAGAATATTCAGGAGCCATATTAAGCGCAAGGCCAGCATTAGCAATTAGATAAACACTTAAATATTTGCCTTCAAAACCTCCATAAATACCGGGCATAAAGCTAATAGTAAACCATTGCCCACCTCTGGTATGAGCATTACGTTCATTTTCAAAATACCTTTCATGATCAAAAGGGTTATTCATTGTCCGTATATCCATTAATATTCCATAATTTTTAAATCCATAACCCGTGGTTAATGCAAAAGTGGTTCTTGTTAATGCAAATCCAGATACCTGTTCTCTGGCATCACTTTTTAAAGCTTTGCCCGGTATGCTGGCACCACATTCTACGCTGACAAAGAAACCCCTTCCTTGAGCAATACCCATGAGGGGTAGTAATGCAACTATAAATAAAAGCTTTAATGATCTCATTGTAAGGTCAGATATGGTTAGTAAAAAGTCAAAGTATAAAATTATACTTTTCTGCTTTGAATTCTACCTCATGCCTAAGTTCTTCAAAAACTTCGTTCCCATCTTTCATAAGCATTGATCATGGATTATTTCTTATAATTCATGCTATACTCTCCTTTAAATCCTTGTGTAATCGCTTTCGTCATATTTAACGAGAAAATTCTTTTTCCCCTTCTTCTTTTGTTTGGAAAAGATGTAGTTCCATGTAGCAGGAAGTCGTCTATCTGATAGATAATGAAAAGTTGAAGGTATATAAGAAATCTAACAGGATTAATCCGCTTTTGATCGGAGCTGATCTAAATAGGATTCCGAAACCTGAGCGCCTTCTTTTCTCGCTTGTATGGCACTTTCCAAAGCACCTTTGTAATCTCCCATATTATTCTTAACCACAGATAAATTCAGCCAGGTACTTGATGCATGACTATTTAATTGCAGAGCCTGTGTATAAGCTTCTATGGACCGGTCAAATTCCTGGATTTGATAATAGACGCTTCCAAGGTTATTAAAGGCATCAAAATAGTTGGGATCAAGGGCTACCGCTTTTTCCAGATCGCGTTTGGCAGATCCGAGATCAGAATTTAATTGTGCTGTTCCCCGGTTGTACCAGGCTTTGGCATAATTGGGATTCAATTCAATGGCTTTATTGAAATCTGAAACTGCTGCTGTTTGATTTCCAGTCAACAAGTATAAATTGCCCCGGTTGTTGTAGGCTATGTAAGAATTCGGATTGATGGTAATTGCCGTATTAAAATCAGCCAGGGCTTTTGCCCCATCATTCTCAGAAATGTAAAATTGTCCTCTATTGATATACGCTTGTTCATAATCCGGTCGCAATTGAATGGCTTTTGAATAACTTGCTATAGCTTGCTGTGTATATCCTAGCTGATGCTGTAGGTCTCCCAGGTTAAAGTAGTTATCAAATCGATCTGGTGCCAACTGAATAGCTTTATTAAAATCTGCCAAGGCTTTTGAATTGTTGGAAACATCCTTGTAATAATTCCCACGCCCTATATACCCAAACCAATCCTGAGGATATTCTGAAATGGCCTTATTCCACAGCGCTTCGCTATTCTCCCAAACCTTTAATTGTTGACCTGAAAGATGTAAAAAGGGGAGTCCGATGATTATGCTTATGAAGTAAAAAGTCGATCTCCTTTTTGGTATCCGAGGAATACGATCAAACAAAACAACCAGCGCCAGAAATAATCCTAAATAGCATAGATAAGAATACCTTTCAGCAACTATAGCTCTTCCTGCACTCACCAGCTGTAACATTAGTACCAGGTTAAGCAAAAAGAATAATACCGCAAACCCAAAGATTCTGTTCTTTCTGGCTCCTAGCAATCCAAGGATCAATAATACTGCTCCCATTGACATGGGCAGGAGAAACTCCCATCCCAGCATTTCTGATGCCTCAGGGTAGGGATGCATAGGTGAAAGCCCTGTTGGTATAATGCTCTTGGATATGTAGAAAAACAAGCCGTAAAGCGCAAAAAGCAATCGTTCGGTTATTGAATAGGTTTCCAGATCGTTAATTGAAGCATTGCTTTGCAATTGAATAGTGAGTATACCAATGATCAAACTACCAATAAACAGTGGTATTAAGGGGAAAACACTTTTGATTTTGATCTTTCCAAATTCTAAATAGTGTAATAATACTAAAGCTATAGGAAGGGTAATAGCTGCAGGTTTTGACAAAAGAGAAATTGCCGCTGTACCAAAAGTGATCAGCAAATATTTTTTCTGTTTGTTCTTTAAATATTCGAGATAGGTGATTAATGAAATCAGGTAGAAAAAAGTATAAATCAAATCCTTTCTGCTCGATATCCAGGCTACCGACTCAATGTGCATGGGATGAATGGCAAAGAGAAGTGCTACCAAAAATGCTGCTCCAGATTTATTGGGAAATATTCTTATAGTAAGAAAGAAAACCAAAATAGAATTCAAAAGATGCCAGACAGCATTGCTAACATGAAATATACCGGGTGAGCCACCTCCAAGTAAATAATCTAACCGAAGAGTTAACATGGTTACCGGGTGAAAATTACCTGTACCGGATCCATCCAAAAGAGAAGCTATGGCAGGGCTGAGAACAAACTCATTGTTCAGGACATATAACTGATCGTCAAAATTGACAAAGTCAAATTGAAAAGAAGGCCAATAGAGGCCTAAAGTGACTACAATAAGGCTCAATAACTCTAAGTATATCCTCTTATTCACATTCATAATTAATCACTCAACTGGTTGATAATATCCCGGATCAACCTTTACCCCTAGATTTTGGGCTTTATTAAAATCTCCATTAGCTGAAGCCTGATCCCCAAGCAAACGAAAAGAAATTCCGCGATTTAAAAAGTAAACCCCTTCAGCTTTTATATTAATTGCGGTATTGAGCACTACAATGGACGAATCAAACTCTCCTAAATACTGATGTTCTATGGCGAGGGCATTCCAAATGGCGTGATTGTCAGGTTCCAGGGAAACACATTTTTTAAAATCATTTTTAGCCTGAATCCTTTGATTCATTTGACCATATATGATACCCCTGTTCATATAAGCATTCACAAAAAGCGAATCCAAATATATTGCGCGATTCAGGTCGTCTAGTGCTTCATTGTACCTTCCCCTTCTACCGTAAATAGCTCCCCGGTTGGCAAATGCATTTTCATCAGTAGAATCCAATCGAATACAATGGTTATAATCATTTAAAGCATTTTCATCTTGCCCCAAATCGAAATAAATATTTCCGCGATTACTGTAAAACATGGCTTCGTCAGGGTTTAGTTCAATGGCTTGATTCAAATCGCGAAGCGCTTTGGGAAACTGCTTTTCCAGGCGGTAATAAACACCTCTTCCGCCCCACGACCCTGCTACTTCAGGAAATTTTTCAATAGCATCTGTCCAAAGAGTTTCTCCATTTTCCCAAACCTTTATCCGGTTGAAAGAAACTATAGCAAGGCCCAGTAAAAACAGTCCGCCCAGTATTTCTACAGATCGCTTACTCCTTTTATGTTTAAAAAACAATGTTTCTAAAACAAAATAGACTGCAATGCTCAACCCTATATAAGCCAGGTATGTATAACGTTCTGCAATAATGGTACTTCCTACCGAAACCAGTTGAACCACTAAGACCAGGGATGAAAGAAAAAATAAAATGCCAAAAACAAATCCTCTGTGAGATCTCCAGCGCCATAAGCTGAAACCAGTAACTGCCAAAAAGATAACAGGGGATAAACTCACCCACAGATCAAATGGCTTTAAAGGATAAGGATAGAAAGACGATAGATGGACTGGCGCTATAAACTTGATCAAATATAGATTTAACGCATAACTGGCTAATTGTAACCTTTCCAAAACCGTGTAGGCTTCTGTACTAACTGCTCCGGCATCTGTTTGCACGTATACTGTTGCTAATCCAATTAAAACAGAAATAACAAAAAAGGGTATTTTTTCAATAACTAATTTGATCGATAGTTTTCTCTCCGTCAAATAGTCCACTAATAGCAAATGAATAGGGAATATTACTGCCGCTGGTTTTGACAAAGCAGACAGAATAAAGAACAGAAGAGTGACAACCAGATATTTTGACTTCTTTTTAGTGTAAAAACTATTATAACTGATAAGTCCCAGAAAGTAGAAGCAGAAAAACAAGACATCTTTTCGCGAAGAGATCCAGGCGACTGATTCAACGTGCATGGGGTGCAAGGCAAAAACTCCTGCAATAAACAAGGGCAAAAACTCCTGCTTGGGCCAGGTTCTCCGTACCCACACATATACCAGAAAAATATTGAAAATGTGAAATATTAAATTGAACAGATGGTATCCCATTGCATTTTCTCCTCCAACAGCATAGTTGAATGCCAAACTCAACATGGTTAAAGGGTGATAATTAGCCGTATTCCCTTCTGTAAAAAACTTTGCTAAATTCTCCGCTGTTGGATTGGTGACTTGCAGATTATTGGTAACATAGTAATCATCATCCCAGTTAACAAAATCAAAAGAAAGAGATGGCAGATACACCAATAGAGTAATAACCAGAATACTGCCCAGTAGTATTTTGTGCTTTTGATTCAATCCAACATTTTTAATATTACACAAATCTATAGTTAATACCTATCTGCCTCTTTATATTCAAACAGAAATTTTTCAGATCAAAGACCTGACATTGCTCAGTTTCTGCTCTTATTTATCAGGATGATCTAATATCATCCTGTTTATTATTATCTGGCTTATCAGGGTTGCCCTGTTCGGGCCGGCATGGCAGCAGTTTAAGTAAGAAGGATATATAGTGGGGTACGCTTACAGCCCCGCGAGCAGATCGGCTAGAGGGACGTTGAGGGCGTTGGCGATGTTGTAGAGGGTTTTGAGGGTTGGGTTGGTGCGTCCGCTTTCAATTCTGCGCAGGGCTGAATCCTCTATATTGAGTTTGGTGGCCAGATCAATCTG
>JANQHO010000035.1 GCA_028277105.1 Owenweeksia sp.
AGATACTGCTATCATTTATGTCCCACATAGTAATGATGAAAAAGGTACACAAGACCGTATTCTTCGGGATGTAAGCAAATGAACTGCTTTAGTCAAATGTCGTACTAATCACAGGATAAGGAGATGGACTGAGCGGCTATTTAATATAATGCGAATTATAGGGCACTGAGTTTATCGAAGTGTTCCTATAATTTCACCTTAGCTGCTTGCAGCAGGCTAGTGTTACTTTGCTTTACTCATGTATAGTTCATTTTCAAAGGAATTCGTGAGCTCGCTCCGCTCGGTTGGTTCAAGTGGTGTTCCCTCCGAGCGCAGCGGAGTGGGGGAAAAGCAGCTTTAAAACAGGGTAGAGTAGTATTCCATTTCTTTTAAAAGGGAAGCCAACCAACCGGAAGTGCGTGTTTGTAAAACACAGGCATAAAACCATAGCCTATTCGTATGATTACCCTTCATTCTTCGTTTTGAACACAAACTCCATAGATTCGGCTAATCCTAATCTCTGCACGCTGCTGACTTTTGTAGTTGACAAAAGAGTAGAAGAATGTTTCCAAAATGCAGCAGTACCCCCATCAGAAGAGAGTATCGTTATAAACTATATCTACAGTACTGTGCTCAGGCACTAATTGTATTTGTCATCGCGAGTCTGTTTAGCCAGGGTCTTGTTGCTCAGACGTCAACATCCATGCAGGCTGATGAAGAGTCTACGGAGCACTTAGTGATCATACCATTCAGCCATGCGCTGGATTTTACGTTCCATCCGCTTCATGCCTTTAGTCCTAATGGTCCTCAGCTACATGTTTTGGAAGGTGATCCAACCAACGGGCCTTCTGTAACCGTATTCAGATACAGCAAAAATTACACAGGTAGTGGTAATCTGCACAATCATACGCATGGGTATAGGCTCTGGTTGATTGAGGGCAAGATGAAACATTGGAATGCCCGGGGCAGTGAAGAAACGGCTACCGTTCTTAGCCCGGGCTCTTACATATATCAGCCGGCCGATGAGTTTCATGCAGCCAATTGCTTATCTGAGCGTTGCACGGCCTACGTGATATTTGATGGACCTATTGAAACAAACTTTCCCGATAAAACCGAAGACACTAAAAACCACTGACACCAACAGTAAAAGAGTATTCAACTTAAAAATTCACAAAGAATGAAAATTGTACTTACAGGATCAATAGGCCATATTGGTAAGCCTTTAACCGAGAAGTTAACGGCACAGGGTCATTCCGTTACCGTAATCAGTAGCAACCTGGAAAGAAGCCAAGATATTTCGGCTTTGGGAGCCATTCCCGTTATTGGCAAACTACAAGACACAGGTTTTTTGGCCGATACTTTTAAGGGGGCTGATCTGGTATATACGCTGGTTCCTCCCGCCAATTATTTTGATCAGCAATTGGATTTGCCGGGCTATTATACCGCGCTGGGGAATAGTTTCGCCACTGCCATTAGACAGTCGGCAGTAAAGCGTGTGATAAATCTTAGCAGCATTGGTGCGCACCTGGAGAAAGGTAACGGAATTTTAGAAGGCACTTTTCAGGTAGAGAAAAGCTTGAACCAATTGCCCGATGATGTAACCGTAACTCACATAAGGCCCGTAGAGATCTATTACAACCTGTTTCAGTATATCGATCTTATCAAGCACCAGGGGATGATGGCCAGTAACCTGGCAGAAGACACCCTGAACGTATGGGTTTCTACCGAAGATATAGCCGATTCTATCGTAGAAGAAATCAACACACCAACAGTTGGCAGAAAGGTGAAATACGTGGCAAGCGACCAGGCGACTTACCAGGAGTTGGCTACTGCTTTAGGTGCGGCCGTAGGAAAGCCAGACCTGAAGTGGATACAGATTACAGATGATCAGTTACGGGAAAACCTGATCCAAATTGGTATGCAACCGAAAATAGCGGAGAAAATGACAGAAATGTATGCCGCTATCCAAAGTGGATTGTTGTATGAGCATTATAACCAGAACAAACCGGCAACATGGGGTAAAGTGAAACTCAGCGATTTTGCGCGTAACTTTGCCAGTGCCTATCACAAAGCTTAATCATTGTAGTTTAAAAACATGGCGACAGCACTGCATCATGTAAAGACCATACACCAGTACCATAAGCTTCGTGGCTTAGGTAAGCCGATACATCCTCTGATCAGCATAGTAGATTATAGCCAGGTGAAGGTGTCCGATACAGATTACTTGAAAAACTGGGTGTTTGACTTTTACCTGATCGCTTTGAAGCGAAATTTCGACCGGGAATTCAAGATGAACTATGGTCAAAATCAATACGATTACGATGAGGGGGTGATGTTTTTCTTAGCTCCGGGGCAACTCTTCGGTATTCAGGGAGATAGCCAGAAAACCGATCAAAAATCTGGGTGGATGTTACTTGTGCATCCCGATTTTTTGGTTGGAACATCGCTGGCCAAAGCCATTGAGAAGTATGAGTTTTTCAAATACTCCATCCACGAGGCCTTGTTTTTATCGGAGCGGGAAGAAAAGGCTTTAAACACCCTTGTGAAAAACATCAAACAAGAGTATCAAGCTATGATAGATAAGCACAGCCAACAGATCATTGTATCGCAGATCGATACGCTGTTGGCTTACTCCAATCGTTTCTACGAACGTCAATTCATTACGCGTAAACCCATGAATCATCGCATTCTGGAAAAGTTTGAGCAGATCATTGATGCGTATTTCAGTAACGAGAATATCATGGAGTATGGCACACCATCGGTTACTGATATTGCCGAAAAACTCAACCTTACTCCAAACTATTTGAGCGCGCTGCTCACGCATTTAACAGGGGAGTCCACCCAGCATTATATCCACAACAAAATCATTGGATTGGCAAAGCAAAAGCTCTCCACAACAGAGCTTTCCGTAAGTCAAATCGCTTATGAATTGGGCTTTGAATATCCGCAGTCGTTCAGCAAGTTGTTTAAGTCAAAAACCAATCAATCCCCGTTGGAATTCAGGAAGTCGATCCATATGAATTGATGTTCAATAAGCCGACATGCAGTGAGTAGGAAGAACAATTTCTTTGCTACCTCTTATTACTTTACGTCCTGTTTTGGCTTGAACCAAAAAGGACCAAAAAGTTCAAGGCTACCGAAAACTTTGTTGATCTTCATGTTAGATCATACGATTAGTGATAGAAAAAGCCTGTATACAGTAAAAATATGGACCGTAGAAACGTTGATTCATCAGTGATAGACCCGCAGCAGCCGGAAGTGCGTGTTTTCGAAGAAAGCACAGGCATGGAGGCGTAGCAAGTGGTTGGTGCGAAGCAATCACCTTTGAATCAACTTGAGCTTTTTTGCTTCTTTTTTGCATCAAGGCAAAAAGAGAAGAGGAAACAATTTTATTTAAAAGGGAGGCCTATTAATAGAGGATAAAATACTCTGCTTTAGAGTTCTCGAATCTCGCCCAAACGCAAACCCGTCATTTTCTTGATCTCCTTCTCACGCAGCAAGATTTGTTGCATGACCTTATAGATGTCTTCCGAGTTTAGAATCTTAATTTTTTGGTCTTTGTTTAATCGGACGTTCATGTAGACAAAGGTATCAATTTTGGTATTGGTAAAAATATCTCAAATTTTGAGATATTCCAAAAACACAGTACTTTTAGCAGGTTGGAAACCTCAGTAAAATGAACCGAATTAAAGAAGTGTTAGAAGAACGGGGCATTAAGCAAACCTGGCTGGCCGAAAAGCTTGGCAAAAGCTATAATATGGTGAATTCTTATGTGCAAAATAGAAGCCAACCCAGTTTGGAAACTTTAAGCCATATAGCCCAAATATTAGACGTAGATGTTAGGGAATTAATGAAGCCGACTAAAAATTAAGATGACAAACGAACAACTCAAAACATTAGAAGACAACCTCTGGGATTCGGCCAATACCCTGCGGGCTTATGGGGGATTAAAAGCCTCGGAATACCAGGTGCCCATTTTGGGGCTGATCTTTCTGAAATTTGCCGATAATCGCTACAGCCAATACCAAAATGAAATTCAGGCCGCATACGACAAACAATTGGGCGGCCGCATGGAACAGGAGATCGATAAAATTGCCATCGCCAAATGCGGATTTTACCTGCCCGATGAGGCCCGTTTTGACCACCTGCTCCATCTGCCTACCGGGCAGGGAACAGCCAAGGCCATTTCCGAGGCCATGGAAAACATAGAAAAGTACCTCGATGAAAAGTACAAAGGCATCCTGCCCAAAGGTGCTTACTATGAAATAGAAAAGAAAAAAGACGACATCCTGCCGCAACTCCTCAAAACCTTTTCCGACATCCCCCGGGAAGCCGATGGCGACCTGTTCGGAAAGATATACGAATACTTTCTGGGCAAATTTGCCAAAGCCGAAGGGCAGAAGGGAGGGGAGTTTTTCACCCCCACTTCCGTAGTGCGTTTTATTGTAGAAGTCATTGAACCCTACAAAGGCAAGATCTACGATCCCGCCTGTGGTTCGGGCGGTATGTTTGTACAGTCGGCCCGTTTTTTGGCGCATGAAAACCACAGCCTGGAAGACATCTATGTCTACGGGCAGGAGTTTATGGGCGAAACCGTTCGTTTGGCCAAAATGAATTTACTGGTTAATAATCTCCGGGGTGATATTACCGAAGTCAACTCCTACGAAGAAGATCCCTACAAGAGCTACGGCCAATTCGATTTTGTGATGGCCAATCCGCCCTTTAATGTCAAATCCGTAAAAGAAAGCACCGTAAAAGACGATAAGCGCTTTTACACCTACGGCCTGCCCAAAAACAAGGGCAAAAAAGAAGACAAGATATCCGATGCCAACTACCTCTGGGTATCCCTCTTTGCCACCTCGCTCAATGCCACCGGGCGAGCGGGTTTTGTGATGGCCAATTCCGCTTCTGATGCCGGAGGCTCTGAATACGAGATCCGCAAAAAACTGGTAGACAGCGGTATGGTAGATTGCATGGTCACCATGCCCTCTAATATGTTTATTACCGTTACCCTGCCTGCCACCTTGTGGTTTTTAGACAAGGGCAAGATCAAGACCGACCGCAAGGATCACATCCTCTTTTTGGATGCGCGCAATGTGTATAGACAAATAGATCGTGCCCATCGCGAATGGACCGAAGAACACCAGCAAAACCTGGCCGCCATTGTACGGCTGTATCGGGGAGAAACCCAACGTTACCTGGGGCTGATCGAAGAATACCTGCAGGTAGCCCGGGTGGCCGATGCCAAGATCAACCCCGCTTTCCAAACGTTGGCCACCTTACTCAATGAGGGCATCACCAACCTGCAACAGTATGCCGAAGAGACCAAGGCCGAAAAGCGCACACCCGCCAAAAAGAAAGCCCTGCAAGAAGCTGATTTTTATATTCAGGTAGAGCAGCTTAAACCACTATTAATCAAAACGATACCCGCATTAAACTACACCGCTAAAACGGCAAAAGACAATGACACACAGCACCAGGCAGCCGCCCAACTGAACCAACACGTCAGCCAGTGGCAAAAGCAGTTGGAAGCGCTAAAACAAGTGGTGGACCCATACACCCAGCTTTGGAAACTGGCCGATAAACAGGCCAAACTCAAAAACGATAAATGGTGGACGGCTCATGCGCTATCGCGGCTGGATAAAAGCCTGGAAGAAGCCCTGAAGCAACTGAACGATGTCATTCAGCAATTGGCCTATTGGCACGAAAATATCCACTGGTTGCAGTTGCGCTTTCCCGATGCCCAATACCAGGACATTACAGGCCTCTGTAAAATGGCCAGCCGTTCAGACTTTGTAGACGAACACGATTATTCTCTCAATGCCGGCCGCTATGTTGGGGTAGAGATAGAAGACGATAATTTGACGGAAGAGGAGTTTAAGACCAAGTTCAACTCTTTAAGGCAACAGTTTATATCCTTGAATGCAGAGTCGAGTAAATTTGTTAAGCTGATCGAAGAGACTGAAATATGAACTGGAAAGAATACAGATTGGCAGAATTGTACAATATTTCATCCGGGCTATCAAAGTCTTCAGATCAGTTTGGATTTGGGAGACCATTTCTGACTTTTTCAGACGTTTTTAACAACGCTTATATTCCTTCCAAACTGAGCAAGTTGGTTAATTCCTCAGAAAAAGAACAACTATCATGTTCTGTATTAAAAGGTGATGTGTTTTTAACCCGAACCAGTGAAACGGTCGAAGAGTTGGGTATGAGTAGTGTAGCGCTTAAGGACTATCCAATGGCGACATTCAACGGATTCACCAAACGGTTAAGACCTAAAAAGGCAGGTTTTCCAGATCCAAGATTTATAGGTTATTATTTAAGGAGTCCCTTTTTTAGAGCAGAAGTAACGGCATATTCAACCCTTATCACCAGGGCAAGTTTGAATAATGGAATTATTGAGAGGCTAAAAGTTAATCTTCCCGGCCTTCCTACCCAACGTAAAATCGCCTCCATACTCCCCGCCTATGACGAGCTGATCGCAAACAATACACAGCGCATCCAACTGTTGGAAGACATGGCCGAAGAACTCTACAA
>JANQHO010000042.1 GCA_028277105.1 Owenweeksia sp.
TAATTATGCCTTGCAATCTGTAAGCAATGGGGATTATCTGGTATTTGATCCGGGCAACAGTCTAATTGGAATGAGTAGCAATTGGAACCACCTTATCGGTAATATACCTGCTGTATCGCTTTTCAGTTCTTCAGGGGCTTACGTTTTCCATACCCCCGATGCTGCGACCAACCTTTCCAGCTTGTCTATGTGGGAAGACCCTGCCGATCCTAACCACACTTTGAGTTTGGCTTCTTTCAACGTATCATTAGCCGATGAATTCCATTTTATACTGGCAGATGCCTTAAATGATGATGATCGCAGGAATGTAGACACAGCTTATTATAATCTGATAAGCGGTAGTGGAAACTATTTAAGTGATGATGCTACAAATGGAATAGGAGCTTATGCTTTGACCAATAACAATTGGTTAATAGAGGCCGTCTCTAATGATTCCACCCAGTTTGCCATTATGGACAGTAATAGCCGCCTAACCTTAAGTATGGCTGCTAACGGGCAAGTTAGTCTGAGCACTTTTAACCGCACCGATAGTACCATGCTATGGCAATTCCATGATTTTGGGAATGACAGTATTAGCCTTTACAATCTTAAACAACACAAATTCCTGTCATTAAATAATAGTGGCAATATAGAAGCTACCCATAGTCCTGGAAAGTGGCATTTGCAATATGTAGCTGCAGCACCTGAGTTAATTCCTGAAAAGCGTTATACCATTTTTGTTAGAGAAGGAGGTAGGGTAATAGATGTCAATGGTTTTAATACAGCTAATTACTCCAGTGTATCTACTTTCCCAGTTTATAACCCTCCAGCAGTTAACCAGCGCTGGGATCTAGAATACTACGGTTGTTTGCAATACACTTTGAAAGGCCAGCAAAGCAGCAAGTATTTATATGAGGATGCCAATAATAATGTTGAAATTTTCAATTCTACCAATATAGCCAACAGCCGATGGTGGATAGAGGAAAGCAACGTAATAGAAGCTTATACCCTTCAAAATGTTGGTAGTAACAATTATGCCAGGAAAAACTCAGATAATTCAAGTTTGAGAACATCCGCTTTCGAAGATAATGACCGCTTTAAATTCGATCTTAAAAAATGGAACGAGATCACAGGTTTAATCGGACATTATCCCTTAGATGCTAATGGTAGTGAAATTAGTGGTTTTGGAAATAATGGAACTACCGTAAATAATGTAAGCTTTAATTACGATCCTATTAGAGGAGATGTAGCCTATTTTAATGGAGGTAGCAATTATATCCAATTACCTACTGTACAGGATATGGATATGGAGTCTAGCAGCTTTACCGTAAGTGCTTGGGTTAAAACAAATGCTTGGTCTTGGCCATTCAATAATTCTGATCAAGTGGTCTTGGCTACAGCAAGTTCACTTACCAACCAAGGTTTGCACCTGATTTTAAGAAATAACAAGCCACATATGGGATTCACTGGAAATGGTATGACAGGCGATATGGTATTGGCAGATGATGAATGGCATTATATCACTTGGCGCTACAATGTATACCTGGATGAGATGAGCATATTTGTTGACGGCCAGTTAGATAAGTCTCAGACAGGTCATGCTTATTTATATGGCGATGATATCTTAGAGATTGGTAAAAGAAAAACAACCAAATTCTTCAAAGGTTATATGGATGACTTAAAAATTTGGCGCGAAGCCCGGAGTAATAGCAGCATCTTAGCAGAGTACGAGGCTACAGCTTCCAACCTGATTGCTTATTACCCCTTTGAAACTGACGCCAATGATTATAGTGGTAATGGATATCACGGTACGTTTACCAATGGAGCCGGTTTAATACTGGATACAGAAAGGAATATGGTGGCCAATTTTGATGGAAACAATGATTATGTGGACTTGCCCAATATCACCTTGCCCACCTCTACCGATGGTATATCCATTGGTGCTTGGGTGAAGTTTGACCGTAATGCATCAGGATTTTGGGAACGGATTATAGAATACGGTAGCGGGGCTACAGGTAGTGATAATATTCTATTGGCTAGAAGAAATAATCAAAACAGCCTTGTTCAACGCGTTTGGAAAAATAACTCAGCTGGTAATCAGGTAATAGCAGGGGGAACCATACTTCCCGATAATTGGATACACGTAGTTTCTACCATGGATCCCAATGGTAATGTGGTTATTTACGTGGATGGTGTACAGGAAGGTTCAGGGCAAACAACCGTTCCTTCTTCTGGCCAAAAAACCAAAAATTATATAGGGAAATCCAACTGGATGGCTCACCCCAATTTTAAAGGCCAGATTGATGAAGTTAAAATATGGAAAGGCGTACTGGGTAATACCGAAGTACTGGACGAATACAATAATACCATTGCCCTGATTTCTTCCAAGAGAGCAACTACGGTTAATGACACTAATGATTCAGGCAAAGTTGTAGATGTTAGTGGTATTATAGTGTACCCCAACCCAGCCGATGACGAGCTGTACATAGACCTGGGTCAATATAAAGGCCAGCCCGCCTATGTGCAAATCTTGAATTCAGCCGGGCAACGCATACGCTACGTAGAAGGAACCGATTTGATCCAAATCAAAGTAGAAGATGTAGCCCAGGGGCTATACTTCATTAACGTACAAGTAGAAGGTAAATCCGAAAGCTTCAGGCTTATGATTAATTAAAAGGCAACAACCCTGGTAGGCTTTGCCACCAGGGTTGTTAGTTAATAGTTGACAGTTATCAGTTTAGATAGACAGAAGTTAGAAGTTGGAAGACCGAAGGTGAAAGAGAATTTGAAGCTCATCGCGGGCGTAATGCAGTGAAGACCCTCGATCTCCAACTAAGGATACCGGATCAAGTCCGGTATGATAAAATGGGAGTCACCCTGAGTGTTTTGGCTTTGCCAAAACGTATCGAAGGGTGATAGGGATAGCATGCCAGTCTTCGATACAAATTTTCTCGTACACTCGAAAATCCACTCAGACTGACAAAAGTTGCTCACTGCTTACTCAACAAAAAGTAGATACACTAGCATAAATTTTTATTTAGGATTAGGTTTATGTTGTGGCCGCCCCGGGAAATTTCCATCCGTTTTCCACCCCCGGGGCGGTTTTTTGTGGTAAAGGTTTAAAATTCAAAAGTATAAAGTTCATCGCGGCTGAAACGAAGTGAAGAGCCGCGATCTTATTATCGTAACCCAGGCTGAGATACCGGTTCTCCGTTACACTCCGCCCGGCATGACCGTTTAAGGGTGATTTAGTGGTTTTGAACTCCTCATTCAGAGATCCCGCATCAAGTGCGGGATGTATGCCCTGAAGACGGAAGTAATGATTGAAAACAAAAAACCCCGCCAATGGCGGGGCTTTAATGATATGAAGTGGGAAAGGATCACTTATCCTTATCCTCGTCTACTTCCTCGTATTCCACATCCGTTACATCGTCTGCAGAGGAAGAAGTGTTTTGCTCTCCGGCAGCATCACCACCTGGCTGATCACCGCCTTGAGCTTGCTGCTCTTGCTGAGCCTTGTACATCTCTTCCGAAGCATTCTTCCAGGCTTCGTTGATCTTCTCCATTGCAGCGTCTACTGCGGCAACATCCTGGCTTTGGTGAGCTTTTTTCAGTTCTTCCAGTGCAGCTTCAATCGGTTGTTTTTTATCGGCTGAAAGCTTATCGCCAAAATCCTTCAGTTGTTTTTCCGTTTGGAAGATCATACCGTCAGCCGCGTTCAGCTTATCTACCTTGTCGCGGGCTGCTTTATCAGCATCGGCATTAGCTTCTGCCTCTTTCTTCATTTTTTCGATCTCCTCCTTACTCAGCCCCGAAGAAGCCTCGATGCGGATACTTTGCTCCTTACCGGTAGCCTTATCCTTAGCCGATACATTGAGAATACCGTTGGCATCAATGTCAAAAGTCACTTCAATTTGCGGCACACCGCGGGGAGCAGGTGGAATATCCGTTAACTGGAACCTTCCTATAGTCTTATTGTCTTTAGCCATGGGGCGTTCACCCTGCATCACATGAATATCCACCGAAGGCTGATTATCGCTGGCGGTAGAGAAGGTCTCACTTTTCTTGGTAGGAATAGTGGTGTTGGATTCGATGAGTTTGGTAAACACACCACCCATGGTTTCAATACCCAGTGAAAGGGGAGTTACGTCCAGTAGGAGTACATCCTGTACATCTCCGGCCAGTACCCCACCTTGAATAGCGGCTCCTAAAGCTACCACCTCATCGGGATTTACCCCTTTGGAAGCTTCTTTGCCAAAGAAACTTTTAACCGCTTCCTGTATGGCAGGAATACGGGTGCTACCGCCTACCAGTATCACTTCGTCAATATCGCCAATAGACATGCCGGCTTTCTGTAAGGCCGATTCACAAGGCTTAATAGTTCTCTTGATCAGGTCGTCTACCAATTGCTCAAACTTAGAGCGGCTCAGTGTTTTTACCAGG
Organism: Owenweeksia sp.; assembly: GCA_028277105.1. Taxonomy (GTDB): domain Bacteria; phylum Bacteroidota; class Bacteroidia; order Flavobacteriales; family Schleiferiaceae; genus JANQHO01. The sequence goes on from JANQHO010000042.1 coordinate 4,423, forward strand.
TGCTTCGGTCCGCTGGCCGTAGCTGTTATATAGGGAAGGTTTATTTCAGTAGAGTTAGAAGAAGAAAGTTCGATCTTGGCTTTTTCAGCCGCTTCTTTAAGGCGTTGCAAGGCCATGTTATCTTGCTTCAGGTCTACCCCTTCATCGTTTTTAAACTCTTCAGCTAACCAGTCAATAATTTTCTGGTCAAAGTCATCACCACCCAGATGAGTGTCACCATCGGTAGCATGTACTTCAAAAACCCCGTCACCCAGTTCCAGGATAGAAACATCGTGGGTACCACCACCGCAGTCGAATACTACTATTTTCTGATCGCCTGCTTTTTTGTCGATGCCGTAAGCCAGAGAAGCGGCTGTAGGCTCGTTAATGATCCTTTTTACCTGCAATCCGGCAATCTCACCGGCTTCTTTGGTAGCCTGACGCTGAGAATCGTTAAAATAAGCCGGTACAGTGATCACAGCTTCTGATACTTCGTGGCCCAGGTAATCTTCAGCGGTTTTCTTCATTTTTTGAAGGATCATAGCTGAAATTTCCTGAGGAGTATACATACGGCCGTCAATGTCTACCCGGGGAGTATCATTGTCGCCCTTTACAACATTATAAGGTACGCGTTCAGTTTCGTTTTTAAGCTCGGAAAAGGAAGAGCCCATAAATCTTTTTATGGAGTAAATGGTTTTATTGGGATTGGTAATAGCCTGGCGTTTAGCAGGGTCACCTACTTTTCGTTCACCTCCTTCTACAAAAGCAACAATTGAAGGGGTAGTGCGTTTCCCTTCACTATTTGGGATTACTACCGGTTCGTTACCTTCCATTACGGCAACGCAGGAGTTGGTAGTTCCCAGGTCAATTCCGATTATCTTTCCCATTGTATTTAGTTTAATTATTTTTTTCTCAACCTCAAGGGTCAATCATTATGCCAGTGGGCTTAAAGCAAGAAATCCTGCCAAAGGTGACAGGATTTGAAGTTTTAAAGGCTATAAACAAAAGTCTTGCTGTCTATCTGTCAGTTAAAAACAATCTTGAGAATTATCACTGCCAGGTAGGTCATTACAGATACAGGTATCACCGTCTACATTAATGGTAGCAAACTGGTAAGCACATAAGATATCATCAAGTTGCAGGTCTCTTGATAAACTTTGCGATAAACTCAAGCTGTCCAATGCATTGGAGGTTCTTGAAGCGAGAATACCGATACCGTTGGTTATATCGGGAAAAACAGGCCTGAGCTGGGAAATACCGCCTGAAGAGGGTTGGTTAAGCCTCATAAAAGTTATCAGGTCTTCATCAGCCGCCCATATAACGAATTTTAATTTTTTGAAAAATCTGATCTTATTGGGATCCAATACCAAACCATCCCTAATTAAACCCAAAAAAGCCGGGGTTGTAAAAGTAATTTCAAAGCTATTTTGATTGCTTAATCTTTCCTTATCTCCCAGGTAGAATTCCAATTCTTTATCTTCCAATTGTTTGGTTGACAGGTCATACTCTCTATAGAAGATAGTCATGTAGATCTGGTACAACTCAGTTTTGGAAGACCCCCTCCATAACAGTCTTCTCGAAAATTCACTTCCCTCACGAGGTACTCTTATGTCTATGGTGTCAACTATAAAAGTCCTGCCCGAAGCTATGGGACCATACTCCGGTTTTCTTACGATCACTTCGTATTCCCGGTCGCTGAAAATAGGATCGGTAGTACGGTAAAGCCGATGACCCTCGGTGGTGAAAGTGCCGGGTTTAAGGGGAATGCTGTTGTCTTCAACTAAAATAGAACTGTCGATAAACTCTCCCGTATTGTCGTTGTAGGACCTGAGAATGACTTCAGCATTGTTATAGTACAGTGAATCCGGTTCATCAAAAGAAGCACTGGCTGCATCTGTCCCCAAATAGCCTCTCTGCACCCTGATCCAGTTGGTGTCTTCAGCAGGATCCAGCAAGCCGTACATAACCGTTATATCACGGTAAGGCGCATTAATGTCAACTTCATTATCACAGGAGAGAAGTGCTAGAAAAGAAATGCTGCAGATAAAGAGTTTCTTCATAAGATATTTATTCAGATAGACTGATAGAGTGGCCAAGCGTTGGCTGCAGAGGCCAAAATTATAAATTTGTAACCATCAAAAGCCACAAATATTATATGTCTTCAGTTAAATCGGATTTTAAACGCGTAACTACCAACTCCGTACAGGAAATGAAACGCAAGGGAGAAAAGATATCCATGCTTACTGCTTATGATTATACCCTGGCCGGGATAGTAGACAGCGCAGGCATAGATGTCATATTGGTGGGCGACTCGGCTTCTAACGTTATGGCGGGCCATGAAACCACCCTTCCTATTACCCTGGATCAAATGATCTACCACGCCAGCTCGGTAGTAAGAGCGGTAAAAAGGGCTTTGGTAGTGGTTGATCTTCCTTTTGGCAGTTACCAGGGCAATTCCAAGGAGGCCTTGAGTTCTTCTATTAGGATAATGAAAGAAAGTGGCGCCCATGCCGTAAAGATGGAGGGAGGGGTAGAAGTGATCACTTCCGTAGAGAGAATACTCACTGCCGGTATTCCGGTGATGGGGCACCTCGGGCTTACTCCGCAATCGATCTATAAATTTGGTACCTACACCGTTAGAGCAAAAGAAGAAGCGGAAGCCGAAAAACTATTAAGTGATGCGAGAGAGTTGGAACAGGCAGGCTGCTTTGCCCTGGTATTGGAAAAAATTCCGGCTAAACTGGCACAGAAGGTAGCCGAATCCATATCGATACCTGTAATAGGTATAGGGGCCGGGGCTGAGGTAGACGGCCAGGTTTTAGTGTTGCACGACATGTTGGGCATGACCAAAGAATTTTCTCCCCGCTTTTTAAGGAGGTATCTCGATCTGAATTCTGAGATATCAGCTGCAGTTGAAAGTTATGTCAAGGATGTTAAGTCGAGGGATTTTCCCAACGAAAAAGAACAATATTAGACTTGACAGATATTCGCGAGCGCATACTCTATGAAGATAACCACCTTATTATAGTTAACAAAGAGGCTGGGGAACTGGTGCAGGGCGATATTACCGGTGATGTGCCTTTACTGGAAAAAGTGAGGGAGTATCTGCGGGAAGAGTATAAAAAACCAGGTAATGTTTTTACCGGTTTGATCCACCGCATAGACCGCCCCACATCTGGAGCCGTAGTATTTGCCAAAACTTCCAAAGCACTGGCCCGCATGAATGCTCTTTTTGAAAAACGGGAAGTGGATAAGGTGTACCGGGCTTTGGTAAAGGTTAAGCCTGCAGCTGAAAGCGGGAGGCTGCAGCACTTTCTGAAGAAGAATCAGAAACAAAACCGTTCTTATGTAGTACCTGTTTCCGATACCAATGGTAAAAAGGCGGTACTTAACTACCGTCTCATCAAGTCTTCTCACAGTTTTCACCTTTTGGAAATAGAGCTGGAAACCGGACGCCATCACCAGATCAGAGCTCAACTGGCCGCTATAGGCTCACCTATAAAAGGAGACCTGAAATATGGTTTTCCCCGTTCTAATCAGGATGCGAGTATCAGCTTACATGCCTACAGCCTCTCGTTTAAGCATCCGGTAGGAGGTAGGTATATCGAGATCAAGGCACCATTTCCTTATGGGGATAAGGCCTGGCATTACTTTTTATAAATTAGCACCATGCAGTTTTTACTCGAGATACTAACACTCTTAGTGTTATTTTACCTTTTCAGGGCAGGTGTAAAACGCGTTTTTCCCGCCTCAAAATCAGGGATGGTAATGAGTGAGGATTCCCTCAGGGCAGAGAAGAGGTACCGCTGGCGTTTTAGTATCATATTTACAGTGCTGGGCCTTTTGCTGTCCCTGATACTGGTATTTGTAATTCACTTTCTTTTCAATTTTTTCCACGGTTTAAAGGCCGAGCAAGTGGTGTTGATCGAGCGCACAGCCCTGATATACCCCTCTCTTATCTTGGGCTTTTCCATCAGTTCCTTTATGGCCCCGGCCCTTAATATGTATCTGCAAAAAGACGGGCTGGGTTTTTTTTTGCAGGACTATGGAGAAGAAGTAGAAGGTTTCAGTTACCGCAAGGCCAAGGCCTGGCAGGTGATAGTAGCCCTGGCCCTGGTTGTTTTACTACTAATTCCCCAGTCGAATATCTACATCAAACTCATCCAAAACGAATTGAGTTGGCGTTTGCCTTTAGAAGAACAGAGAACGGTTAAATTAAGCGAAATAGAACAGGTTAAAGCCTTCGATGAAGATGATTTCACGATCTATTTTTCAAACGGGGATAGCTTGTCTACTGTAGGTTTCTCAAATAAAAACAAAGAAGAGTTGATCAAAAAAATAACCCCTCATTAGTGAGGGGTTGTAAAGCTAATTATACCTGTTACTTATGAAATTTCGATAGTTCGGCCTGGCTGAGGTTTGTGTTCTTCTCTTTTGGGCAGGTTCAGCTTAAGTACACCGTCCTGGTAAGAAGCCTTGATCTTGTTTTCATCAATTTTGCCTTCGGGCAAACGGAAGGAACGTTGAAAGCTTTGATAACTAAACTCCCTGCGGGTGTAATTATCTTTTTTGATCTCATCTTCTTCTTTGCTTTCAGAAGATATGGTCAAAATATCATTTTCAAGCTTAAGGGAAAAGTCTTCTTTTTTCATCCCGGGCACAGCCAATTCAATACCAAATTCCTTGTCATTTTCGACAATATTGGCAGCGGGAATATTCCAACTTTCGCGATTGCGGCCCGATACCGGCCAATGAAAAAAATCATCATCAAAAAAGCGATCGATCAGATTGCTGTAGGATGATGGTGTCAAATTACTGTTTCTTTTTATCAGATTCATTGCTGTTGATTTATTGTTACACTCTATCCTTACCAAATGAAGTACCAGTTCGCTAATCGTTAGCTTTTGTGACTTTTTGGCATGATTAATGATTTTTTCAAGACAAAAAGACATGTTTAAGCATCATAACAAATAGTTCTTTAGATTTAAACTATTCAAAAAATACAATGAGTAATATGAGAAAGTGGCTGGTATTAAGCGTGTTATACATTTTGAGTGCCTGTAATACGGTTCCCCTAACAGGAAGAAAGCAGATCAACCTGATACCGGGAAGCCAGATTAATTCCATGAGCTTTGACAACTACAGGCAGGTTTTGAAGGAGTCCAGGCTAAGTACTAATCGGGAGTGGACCAATTGGGTAAAAAGCGCGGGAAATAAAATAAAGACTTCAGTAGAAACGTATTTGCGCAAAGAAAAACAAGCCAATATACTAAAAGATTTTGACTGGGAGTTTAATCTGTTAAAGGACGATGATATGGTGAATGCCTGGTGCATGCCTGGAGGAAAAGTAGCCTTTTACACCGGTATTATGCCTGTTTGCCAAAATGAAGCAGGTGTAGCGGTGGTAATGGGCCACGAGGTAGCACACGCTATAGCCCGCCACGGTAATGAACGTATGTCTCAGGCTTTGGTACAACAATTAGGAGGAGTGGCCCTGGCAATTGCCATAAGGGATAAACCGGTTGAAACTCAGGCTCTTTTTATGGCATCTTACGGGGCTGTTTCAGCTCTTGGCGCTATATTGCCCTTTAGCCGCCTACATGAAAGTGAAGCAGATCGCCTGGGGCTTATTTTTATGGCCATGGCGGGTTATGATCCCCGGGAAGCTCCTGAATTCTGGCAAAGAATGTCGGCACAAGGAGGCAATCAACCTCCTGAATTCCTCAGTACCCATCCCAATCATTCTACCCGGATTAGAAATTTAAATAAATGGATGCCTCAGGCACTGAGATATTATAACCAGAACTAAAGCTGCTGATTGAAACTAAGGGATTTTTCTAAATTGTATTTTGCTTTTCTTATTCTCCACCTGGCTGTGATCTATCGCCAGGATGATGGCATATTATATTACCTCAGTAAGCCATTGTTACTGTTGTCTTTGTTGCTGTATTTCATATATCGAACGGAAAAGTTGTCTGTCAAAATGAAATGGTGGGTAAGTGCAACTTTGCTGTTTTCCCTTTTAGGAGACTCTTTATTAATGAGAAATACTGAGTTATTCTTTCTTTTAGGTATGGGTGCCTTTGCTCTTACCCATATCAGCTATATAGTATTTTTTTTAATCGCCAAAGAGAAAAATTGGCACTGGAAAGCCCTGTTTTTTAGTGTTTTATTTGGATCAGCTGCTTTTGGAAGGCTCAGTGGTATTAATATTCCAGAAGCTTTTACCGTTCCGGTTTACGTCTATTCTGCTTTGATCTTATTCAACCTCATTGTAGGAGTACAATTCAGTTATGGTAAAAGATTGAAATTTACCCTAATTCCTCTAGGCTTGGGGCTTTTTGTGGTCTCTGATCTTTTGATTGCCCATTATAAATTCAGGGAAGCCTCGGTTTATTTAAACCTGGCTATAATGGTTACTTATGCTTTTGCTCAATATCTTATAACAGTAGGTGTGCTCAGGTTTTTAGATAACGGTCGTGAGATTACAGTCCATAATCAGTAGTTATCTATTATACGTCTTCGTTGTATATAGCCATATTTAATCGCAACGTCAAAAAAACAAGCATCTGGCGTTTTGAGTTATAAGACTATATTTACGCTTTGCAAGGGTTTACATACTCTTTTTTTCTTTATTCCTAATTATGAAGTTTACCGATTTAGGCCTCAATGATGTGTTGCTGGAAGCAATCAGTTATATGAATTTTGAGGAGGCCACTGAGATTCAGAAGAAAGCCATACCTCTCATTATAGAGCAACACGATCTGATCGCCTGTGCTCAAACCGGTACGGGGAAAACAGCTGCTTTTATCCTGCCCATTCTCAATAAGATTACAGAATCATCCCGGGAAGGAACCAATACATTGGTACTGGTACCAACACGTGAACTGGCCATCCAGATTGAACAGCAATTACAGGGCATGGCTTATTTTACCGATACTAGCTCGTATGCCATATATGGGGGAAATGATGGTGTCAGTTACGAACAAGAGAGCCAGGCCTTGAGTAAGGGCACGGATATTATTATTGCTACTCCTGGCCGGTTGATTTCGCACATCAACAATAATTATGCGGATTTCAGCCAACTTAAACATTTGGTGCTTGATGAGGCAGACCGCATGTTGGACATTGGTTTTTACGATGATATAATGCGAATCATCAAAGAGTTACCCGCAGAAAGACAGAGCCTGTTGTTCAGCGCTACTATGGCGCCTAAGATTCGTAAACTCGCGCAGGAGATTCTCACTGACCCCAGGGAGATCAACCTCAATGTATCCAAGCCGGCCGAGGGAGTAAGCCAATTGGTTTTTATGGCCCACGAACAGCAAAAAAACGCCCTGACCAAAAAACTGATCCAGTGGCATCCGGCTTTTAAGAGCATTATCATTTTTTGCTCTACTAAGCTTAAAGTTGAGCGCCTGGTGCGTACTTTACAAAACAATAGCTTTAATGCCCGCGGCATTTCTTCAGATTATGAGCAAAGTCAAAGGGCAGAAGTACTGCGGGAATTCAAAGCCCGTAATATTCGTATACTGGTTGCCACAGATATATTAAGCCGTGGTATTGATATTAAGGACATTGACCTGGTGATCAATTTTGATGTACCTAATGATCCGGAAGATTACGTACACCGGGTAGGGCGAACTGCCAGGGCGGCCTCCAGGGGTATGGCTATTACGCTGGTAAGCGAGGACGACATGTATAAATTCCAGCGTATTGAAGAGTTCATCGAACGCACTTTTGACAAAGAACCTCCCCCTGAGGAATTGGGTCCCGGCCCGGAATGGAAAACCAGGGAACGCAAAAAAGGCAAATCGAAGAAAAAGCGTTTTTACAAACGCAAGGCTTAAACCATTTTTTAGTACTCAGCAAAGTAATATCGAATGGTAGGGCAACCTATTCCTGTATATATACATCTACTAAAAGAACTAAATCTAATAAACAATGAAAAGATTCTTTACCCTTTTAGTATTTTTCATTTTTTCCCTTGCACAAGCTCAAACAGCTTTACCTTATCAAACGGGTTTTGATAATGCAACTGAACAAATGGATTGGACGGAATATAGGCTAGGCGATAACAGTTTTTACGAGTGGGAGTTTAGTGGTTTTATGCCGTATTCTGCTCCTGAATGCTTATCTCATAACTACCCGGTAGGTGGTTCCCTACCTACAGATGATTGGATAGTTTCACCTGAATTCGATTTTAGTAGTGGTGGAGTTATTGATTCTCTTCGTTATGCTTTTTCCGGTTTCGGAACGCCTATGGCGGGCGATACAATTGCTATCTATCTGATCAATGGCTCCAATGATCCCGCTTTGGCTACTACGGTTACAGCGATCTACAGCTTCACCGACAGTACTTATTCCAATGATGGTATGTGGCGTAAAATTGAAAATGTGACTATTCCGGCTATCAGTGGCCAGAGTTACCTGGCTTTCCGTTATACTACAACTATTAACTGGCTCGATGTACGTTTGGATAACCTCGCTGTAAGTGGAAATAGCATTGGTTTGGAAAATTTATCACTAGACAAAACTTCTATCAGCCTTTACCCCAACCCCACTGATGGGGTAGTTCAGATTGGTCTTAAAGATAAATATTTGTTTGGGCAAAAGCTGCTGCTAAAGTTATATAATATCACCGGGGCTTTAGTTTTTCAAAAGGAAATATCAACAGAAGAGCAGATAGAAATAGATCACTTAGAAGGTATATATACTTACGAGATCAACCTTAACAGCCAGTATATTATTGGAAAAGGCCAACTGGTTGTTCATTGAGTCTTTCTTTAACTAGGATCAAGCATATAAAAAACAGCTGTCAGAAGATAGCTGTTTTTTTGTCAAACCTTGTGTGTTTCAATTTTCAATGTTGTAGTGTAGTTTTGGCGAAATTTTATAGGTCTCAGACATTTATTTGTAATAATTAAACACTAAAAACAGTATGAAAATAAACCCTATCTATCTGGCCGTAATCACTTTGTTTACGCTTAATGCCTGCAATAGCCCCGAAAAGCAAAAGGAGGTAAAGGAAACTGAAGCAGAAACAGAAGTGGTTTCTGAAACACCTGAAAGTGATTTTGACAAGGACGCTTATATCCAAAAGGCCGATTCACTAAGAAGTGCCATAGAAGAACTAAGCGATGAAGCAGAACGCGCAGAGATAAGCACTGACAGTCTTAGAGGCCAGTTGAAGCAAAAATGGTCGAAGATCGATTATTATATGGATGAAGGAAATGTTATCCGCATCAAAACCTACCCTCACGAAGGAGTATCACAGCGCACCGAAGAATTTTATTTTTACAAAGGGGAGTTGATACTAGTGGTTATAGAAGATGACGGAAGCGGTAGCAAAGGAAAAGATAAATCACAACTGGATAAGATATATTACTTCCACGATGACAGCCTGGTGGAAGAGATCAATAACTCCCAGGAAACCGAATACGGTATCCGCCAATCCGATAGTGAAAGACTAATACAGGAAGCCCGGGAGTACCTGAAGCTACTTAAGTAAATACAAGAAAGCTATTCTTTAAAGCACAAAAGCCAGAAGTTTCTCAGAAATGGAGCTTTTGGCTTTTTTTATGCTGTTAGATATCTCAATTTTCACTACTATCTGTATATCGTGAACGATACTTCTAATGGTAACTCTTGGCATAGTATTTCGTAAAAGAATGGCTTCTGTATGGTTTTTCGCAGGACAAGTTGATGTGTTTTGCACAAAAGGCCGCCAAAAAATAAATCTTATGCTTATTTTCAGCTTTCATTATAGAGGTACATGAAAAAACAATTATTGTTTGCCTTTTTACTAGTACTGATAGCTAGTTGTAAGAATAGAGAAACCAGCCCTGTAACAGCATTAAGGGGTGAAGGTGATATACAAGACAGCATTGAACGAATTATTGAAAATACCAATGTTGCTAATGCTATCTATGAAAATTCGGCTCGGGCAGAATTCCTTAAAAGGAATATTCAAAATGACCCTACCAACATTGCTCTACACTTTCATTTTGCCAAAGAACTTTTGAATGCCGGGAAAACCCAGCAAGCGATTGATCATATTTTAGAGTTAATGAACCGATACCAGGAGATCAAAGAACTCAATGAGCAAAACAAACTATTCCACGAGTTGCTGGGAATTAGCTACCTACGCCTTGCCGAACAGATCAATTGTCAGCAAAATCACAATGGAGAATCTTGCATTGTCCCCATAACAGGTGAAGGAATACACAAGGTTAAGAATGGTTCTGAAATGGCAGTGAAGAAGTATGGAGAAATTCTTCAAAAATTTCCTGATGATGATCGTTCACGCTGGTTATACAACGTAGCTCAGATGACGTTAGGACAGGAATCTCCTGAAGAATGGTTGATTTCGGTTGCTGATAAAGACACGGGTAAAGTTTTCAGTAACATTGCAACGGATATAGGGGTTGATCACAACCATCTTTCAGGTGGTGTTATTGCTGATGATTTTAATAACGATGGGTAGGTACATTGATATACTTGTGTCTTCATGGGGACTTGGAGGAGAGATTAAATTATATCAAAACAGAGGGGTTGAAGGATTCGTAGATGTTACAAAAGAGAGCGGATTATCAGAGGTATATGGAGGGCTTAATATCAGACAGAGTGACTATAATAATGATGGCTGGCTTGACTTCATCATTTTAAGAGGAGGGTGGAAACTCAATCCGGATTGAGGAATATTGCCTAATTCGTTAATGCGGAATAATGGTGACGGTACTTTTACGGATGTCACTATTGAAGCTAATGTGTATTCCACCAGACCTACTCAATCAGCTGAATGGTTTGATTTTAATAATGACGGCTGGGTTGATCTTTTTGTAGTGAATGAAACAGTAGATGCCAATAAAGTTTCGTTTCCATGTGAGCTGTATGAAAATCAAGGTGACGGAAGCTTCAAAGATGTGTCAGAACGGTATAGAGTTAACCTTTCAGGCTATTTTAAAGGATGCAACAGTGCCGATATTAATAATGATGGCTTAACGGATATCTATCTTTCTGACTTAAGAGGTCAAAATAGGCTTTTGCTGAACCTTGGGAAAACCGAAAAGGGTTGGCAGTTTAATGAGATAGCTCTTAAATCAAAGGTAACCAGGCCTTATGCACTATGGGTTGTAATTATGGTGATATTGACAATGATGGCTATAATGATTTTTATTTGGGTACCGGTAGCCCCGATTACCGTTCTATTGTTCCCAATCGTTTTTTTAAGAATACAGGAGAAAATAGTTTTGAGGAAGAGACTTTTTCCCTTGGTTTGGGTCATATACAGAAAGGCCACGGTATTGCCTTTGCTGATTTAGACAATGACGGTGACTGTGACATTTATGCCGTAATGGGTGGAGCTTTTGAAGGTGATGTGTTCCCCAATGCTTTGTTTGAAAATCCAGGGAATGACAACCACTGGATTAAATTGAAATTGGAAGGAGTTACCTCAAACAAGGCAGCAATAGGAGCAAGGATCAAATTAAGCCTTGCAAACCATGAACAGGAAAAAAAGCAAATATATCATCGTGTTGGTTCTGGTTCTAGCTTTGGAGCCAATCCACTTTTAGCACATATAGGTGTCCCTAAAGGCTATGAAATAATTGATGTAAGTATCAAGTGGCCTGAATCAGGCAATAATTACCGGTCTTATGGCTCTTTACAGACCAATTCCTTTTATAAGATCAGGCAGGGAGAACAACCTGAGCAATTGGAGGTAAAGTCATTTAAATGGAACGTGATTGCCGGTGAACATAATCACACTCATCACTGAGCATTTTTTTAGAAATTAAACACTGTTTATACCTGCAAGGCTATCCAGGCGGTCTCTATTGTTTTCTCACTACAGCTGATATGGCAGAGTTAGCTTGCCTAAATGAGGTGTAGACAATAAGTAGACAAAAGGCAAAATGGCCTCAAAGGACAAGACCAACCCGGCTAACTTTAAACTCTCTATAATTCTGATCTATGGCAAAAGCAGGTTACGACAAGATTGCAGAAGAATACAAGACTTCCAAACAACTACCTTTCAGAAAATACATAGAGGAGTACACTCTTGTAAGCTTAGCCGGAAGGGTAGAAGGTCTTTCCATATTGGATATGGCCTGTGGTGAAGGTATTTATGCCAGAAAATTAAAGCGTTTGGGAACCTCCGGTGTTTTAGGGGTAGATCTTTCTCCGGAAATGATCAGGTTGGCTGAGGCAGAAGAAAAGGTCACAAACCTGGGGTGTGAATATTTGGTATGTGATGCCAAAGATCTGGCTATTGACCGTGAGTTTGATCTTATAACAGGAATGTACCTCCTCAACTACGCACAAAGCAGGGAAGAATTGCATCAATTTTGCCAGGCGGTTTATAAGCATCTGAAACCAGGTGGGCGTTTTATCGGCTTCAACGATAATCCTCATAATCAGCCCCGCTATTACGGCAGCTATCGCAAATACGGCTTTATTAAGGAAACTCCCGAAAACAGAAAAGAAGGGGATTACATCCGTTATGTGATGTACAATCCGGATGGAACAACTTTTCATTTTAATAATTATTACCTCTTGCCCGAAACCTATGAGGAGGTTTTTAGAACCGTAGGCTTCAAAGAATTCAGTTGGGAAGGTCCCTTTTTAAACCCTGATGAAACAGAAAATAATTTTTGGTCTGCTTTTATGCTACAGCCGCCTATGATCGGTTTTACTGCCGGGAAATAATACAAACAGAGATGTTGAATCTTTGCCGGTGTGCAGATTGCCAATTATACTTCTAATTTAAAGTTTGCTGCAGCTGTGCCAGATCGAAAGTTGCAATCTTAAAATTAAGGTTCCAGGCTTGTAAACGATCCTGAGTATAGCACAGAGAATGATCAGGTACCTTTGCGGCTGCCAGAATATAGATCGTATCTCAGTAGCCAGCATTCCAGTTTGCCGTTGTAAAGTTTAATTTTCTTTGATGGTTTTAGACCTATATTCTTGATACCTTCCTGGCTGGATGTAAATATCCAGGCAGTGTAGCCAGGGAATTGTCTTTTAAGAGTATTGCCAATACTCTGGTAAAGTTGAGGGATATTTGCTTCTATTTTAATGCCGTAAGGCGGGTTAAAAAGGAGGGTACCCGTTGCAGGCAGGTCTTGATCAAAATTCAGAAAATCGGCCTGGTTTATTTCTATTTGTTCCTGCATTAAAGCATTGCGCAGATTTTTCCGTGCCTTTCGCATTACGGCCTCGTCTTTATCATAGCCGATGATTTTTGCAGAAAAAGCTTCTTCTTTTTCCAGGGCTTTATCAAAGATCAGGGTAAAGAGATCCTGATCGTAATTTTTCCAATGGCGGAAACAGAAGTTTTTACGGAAAACATTAGGAGGAATATTATAGGCCATTAGGGCTGCTTCGATCAAAAAGGTACCCGAGCCACACATCGGGTCGATCAGGTTGGTTTTCTTGTCCCATCCGGTAAGACTAATGATACCGGCTGCCAGCACTTCACCTATCGGGGCGCGGTCAACCCGGGAACGGTAACCTCTTTTATGCAGGGATTCTCCCGAACTGTCAAGGGAAATAATGACATTTTCCCTGGAAATATGAATATTGATACGGATATCCGGCTCACGGGTATGTACTGATGGTCTGAGTCCGCTTTTTTCACGGAAACGGTCTACGATAGCATCTTTACATTTCTGAGCAATAAAAAGACTGTTGGTGAATTTTTCTGAAAAAACTGTGGCATCGATCAAAAAGGTCTGACTGTGCCTGAAGATATCTTCCCAGGCTATGGCTTTTACCTTTTTGTAGAGTTCATTTTCGTTGCGGACTTTAAACTGGCTTATGGGAACCAGTATGCGCAAAGCCGTGCGCAGCCACAAATTGCTTTTATAGAGAAAACCCAGATCGCCTTTAAAACGCACCCCGCGTTTTACCGCTTCTACTTCGGTTCCACCCAACAACTTTATTTCACGGCTTAATACTTCCTCCAGGCCGGGCAGGGTTTTAGCCAACATAGGAAAGTCTTTGTTATTCAACAGCAAAAGTTTCGGTTTTAACAGTGGGTTGACTTCCTTTAACTACTTTGGCTGAAGAAAAGATCACTTCACTTTCTATGGTATCTCCTTTTCTCAGTTCAGTTAATACCGTATCCAGCCAAACTTTTTCGTTTTGATAAAGGCTAACTGCTACCCCTAAAAATTCCTTAGGCTGGTTAGTAGAAAGCCGTAGCCTTACCCCGTAGATACTATCGGAACTCAGCTTCATTTGGAATAATTCTTCACTCACTACCGGAAATTTTTCTTGTGATTTTTTTTCATTGGTACAGGCAGTAAGAATCAGCACAAGGCTTATAAACAACAGTTTCTTCATAGTTTAAGCATGTGGCGCCAAAGTTAATGAGGCTTTTTGTTTTCTTTGTCACCTATGACAAATCTCGCTGCTTTGGATTGGGTCGTGCTGATTTTCTTTATGGCCCTGTTCGTTATTATAGGCATTCGTTTCCGCTCAAAAGATACAGGAGGTTTGGCCGGCTTTTTTCTCGGGGGTAGGCAACTGCCTTGGTATATTGCCGGGGTTAGTATGGTGGCTACCACCTTTGCGGCTGATACTCCTCTTTGGGTAACAGAAAAAATAGCCCAACACGGTATTTCTGGCAACTGGTTGTGGTGGAATATGCTGATAGGGGGGATGCTTACCACTTTCTTTTTTGCCCGCTTATGGCGCAGGGCAGAGATCATCACCGAATTGGAATTGCTGGAGATCCGCTACAGTGGAGCAGTAGCGCGCTGGCTCAGGGGAGTTAAGGCAGTATACCTGGGTTTATTTCTCAATGTTATTATCATCGGTTGGGTTAATGCGGCCCTTATTTCTATTATCGAAGTTTTTTTTGAAGTACCCTATGAAACCGCTTTCTGGACAGTGGGTGGTGCTTTAGTATTAGTTGCCATATACAGCTCAGTGGCTGGCTTGTTGGGAATAGCTATCACCGATTTTGTGCAATTCATCATTGCGATGACAGGTTGTATCATTCTGGCGATAGTAGTTTTAAATGCCCCTGAAGTAGGAGGGGTAGAGGGCTTAAAAGAAAAGCTTCCCGCCTGGCGCCTGTCCCTTTTTCCCAAACTAGGCTCGGGTACCGATGTGGCCAGTGGTTTGTTTTCCCTTTCAGCCGGAGCCTTTTTTTCCTACCTTTTTTTACAATGGTGGGCCAGTTGGTACCCTGGGGCAGAACCGGGAGGAGGAGGTTATATTTCCCAGCGTATGATGAGTGCTAAAAACGAAAAACACGCAGTATATTCCAGTTTGTTTTTCCAGATCGCCCATTACTGTTTACGTCCCTGGCCATGGATCATAGTAGGTTTGTGCGCCCTGGTTTTGTATCCCGACCTGGCTTTGGAAGAGTCTGGTAAAGGTTTCATTATGACCATGCGCGATTTTTTACCCGTGGGATTGAAAGGCCTTTTACTAGCTGGCTTCTTATCGGCTTATATGAGTACTATCTCAACTCAACTCAACTGGGGCTCCAGCTATCTGACCAATGACCTTTATAAAAGATTTATAAGACCAGAAAAAGGTTTTGAATCAACTGATAAAGCCAACCGGAACTATGTAGCAGCCGGGCGAATAATTACATTGATCATTATGCTGGTAGGATTAGGTGTTACCACTCAAATAAAAATGATTGATGAAGCCGCCCAGTTCTTAATTGCCAGCGGAGCTGGGTTGGGTATGGTATTGATCATGCGTTGGTATTGGTGGCGCATCAATGCCTGGAGTGAACTTAGCGCTACTCTGGCTCCTGTAATTGGCCTTGCTATAGCCAGATATATTTTACCGGATTATTTGCCTCAAAGCTTCTTCAGCCATAATGGAGCTTTCATTTTTACGGTGGCTTTTACTTCGGTTGTTTGGCTCGCAGTAACTTTTATAACCCAACCTACCGATAAAGCAGTGCTCAGTAGTTTTTATAATAAAGTAAAACCAGGTGGTTGGTGGAGACCTTTTCAAAATAGTGATACAATAACTCCCGGTACTTCTTATTTGTTTACCAGTTGGATAGCCGGAGTAGTGATGGTTTATTCCATTTTATTCTTCATCGGTTACCTGATCCTGAAAGAGTGGAATTTATTTTTTATCTGGCTGGTGGTATTTACTCTTAGTTTCGGACTACTTCGCTGGGCTATGGGAAAGGCAGAGTATTGATCTGTCTGTATGAATTGTTAATTATTGATTGATAATTGTTGATTACAATTATCAATTGTGGATAGGTGGGGTAAATAGGATTTTCTTTTTTGTTTTTGTCAATGTCAACAGGAGAGTACTTATTGTTATTTGGGGGAGGTTTGCTGGCAGGGGTTATCAACACTCTGGCGGGCAATGGCTCTTCTATAACCCTCAGTCTGTTGATCTTCACGGGGCTTCCGGCTAACATTGCCAATGCTACCAACCGCATAGGTACAGTGGTGCAAACTTTTACAGCTATACTGAGCCTTAAACGCACTCCCCGTACCTGGATGATGTTTAAAGACAGTCTTTGGTTTTTTATTCCTTCTGTGCTGGGAGCTGCTGTAGGGGCTTTACTGGCCATTGATATTGATCCTGAATTACTGCGTTATATTATCGGTGGTATTATGCTTTTCCTCTTATATACCCTCATTAATAATCCTCAAAAGTGGATGACAGCTACTGATGTTAGTATTTCTCAAAAAACCACGCTAAATTGGATATTGATTTTTGCGATAGCCGTTTATGGAGGTTTTATACAGATGGGTATAGGAATAATGTTACTCTCAGTTTTAGTCCTCGTTGCTAAATACAGCTTAAGAGATGCCAATATCATTAAACTGGTTTTGGCTTTTGTATTTATGGTTCCTGCTTTCATAATTTTTTTACTGAGCGGTGATATGGTCTGGCTACCCGGTTTGGTACTGGCGGTTGGTCAGGCACTGGGAGCTTTTTTTGGGGCGCGTTATGTACTATTTTTACCAGGGGCCAATACCTATGTCCGTTGGTTGTTAATCGCTATTCTTAGCGTATCTTCAGTGGCTCTTTTGCGGATACCTCAATTGATTCTCGGATTTTTTTAAACTTAGCGTGCCATGAAAGCACAAACGGATTGGTTTAAATCCTGGTTTAACACACCGTATTACCATATTCTTTACCAGCACAGAGACGATACTGAGGCACAGTTTTTTATCCGCAATCTGATAGGTAAGCTAAAGCCGCACGAAGAGGCGGAAATGCTCGATCTGGCCTGCGGACGGGGGCGTCATGCTATTTACCTCAATCAACTGGGTTACAGGGTTACCGGCTTGGATCTCTCTGAGAAGAATATCAGTTATGCCTGTCAGTACAAAAACAAGCACCTGAGATTTGAAACCGGTGATATGCGCCTGCCTTATGGGGAGAACCGTTTCCATTACATTTTTAACCTCTTCACCAGTTTTGGCTACTTTGAAAAAGAAGACAACCTGAGAGCTTGCCGGATGATTAAGAGGGCCTTGAAGCCTGGCGGTTTGCTGGTGCTGGATTTCATGAATGTCAATAAAGTGAAGTTAGGACTGGTAGAAGAAGAAGTTCATTTAATCAATCATTTGGAATTCAGGATAGAGCGCTTTATAAGGAATGAAAAAGTGATCAAAAGAATCCGTTTTGAGGATAAGGGACAATTGTATGAATTCAAAGAAAAGGTACAATTGCTAGAGCTTGAAGATTTCCGCGAATTATTCTCTGCAACAGGTTTGCAAATAGAGTATATCTTTGGAGACTTTGAATTGAACCGGTTTGATGCCGGTAAATCAGAGCGATTAATTCTATTTGTGAGCCGGGAGTGAGTCCTTATCTATTACTTTTTGCTTCTGTTTTTGCCGGTGGCCTCATCGGCTACTTATTGCATTCACACCGGAGTGTCTCAGTTAAGATATTGCTGACTTTTAGCGGAGGCTATCTTCTCAGTATAGCGGTTTTTCACCTCCTGCCGGAAATATTCGAAGTACATGACCACAAATTGGGTTTATGGATCATGGGAGGTTTTTTTCTGCAACTGATATTGGAATTTATGAGCAAGGGAATGGAACACGGCCATGCTCATACCGAGCTTTTCAGGGATAAGGTGCTGCCTGTTACACTTTTGGCTGGTTTATTTATCCACGCCCTTTTAGAGAGCTTACCTATAGGTGCTCATACCGATGAGGTAAGCCGCAACGCCTTTTTATGGGCTATTGTTATTCATAAAATTCCTGTTAGTATTATTCTCTATGCCATGTTATCAGAGCTTACTCCCAATAAATGGATCATTGCAGGCTGGATGGTCATTTTCGCTCTGATTGCTCCTTTAGGAGCCTGGCTGGGCGGAACTTTGTCTTTCCTGGAAGATTTTTACCGGGAGCTCAATGCTCTGGTACTAGGTATGTTCTTGCATATTTCTACTACTATTCTTTTTGAGTCCAATCAAAGCCACCGCTTCAACTTTGTAAAGTTCATTACTGTGCTTATCGCCTCCGCAGTGGCCTGGTTCAGTGTGGCACATCATTGATCGAACAAGTTTAATAAGCTCATAGAAAGAAATAATCTTTAATTAAAGCAGGTGCTTTATTGATTAAATATATTTGCACTAGCTATTAAAAATCAAATTAAATAGCTAAATACAATATTACTTAACATAAAAAACGAAACCGATATGGGAGTATTAGTAGGTAAAAAGGCACCGCAATTTCAGGCAGCCGCTGTAATCAATGGTGAAGAGATCGTTGAAGACTTTTCACTGGATCAATACAAGGACAATAAATATGTTCTTTTATTTTTCTACCCTAAGGACTTCACCTTTGTATGTCCTACCGAACTTCATGCTTTTCAGGAAAAAAGAGAAGAATTTGCCAATCTGAATGTAGAATTGGTAGCTGTATCTACCGATACGGAACAGTCGCATTGGGGCTGGTTACAGCTTGGTAAAGACAATGGCGGTATACAGGGTATTACTTACCCTATAGTAGCTGATACCAATAAGACTATTGCCGCTAATTATGATGTTTTGGCCGGTAATTACTATTATGATGAAGAAGACCAGCTGAATGCCGATGGCGAAATGGTGGCTTACCGCGGACTTTTCCTGATTGACAAAGAAGGTATTGTTCGTCATCAGATTGTTAATGATATGCCTTTAGGTCGTAACGTTGATGAAGCTTTGAGAATGGTAAAAGCATTGCAGTATTTTGAAGAAAAAGGCGAGGTATGCCCTGCTAACTGGGATGAAGGTAAGAGTGGTATGCTAGCAACCCACGAAGGGGTAGCTGCTTATCTGAGTGCCAATTAAGATTATATAACTTTAAATAAAAAGCCCCGCTATCAGCGGGGCTTTTTTTATAGCATCTCCAGTTCGGTAACTATGGGGTAATGATCGGAGAGTTCCTGGCGGATAACCTTAAAATTGTATGCCCTGAATTCGCCAGAATGAAAAATATAATCAATACGAAAAGGAAAAGGGCTTTTTACGTAAGTCTTTCCAAAACCATAACCTGCTTCCATAAAACTGTCTTTTAACTCGAGGTCTATTCGGTGATAAGTATAAGAATGAGGTGTATCATTAAAATCACCACATAAAACTACCGGATATGGACTTTCGGCAATAGCTTTTTCGAGGGCGTTAATTTGTACCCCCCTGCGTTTAAAGGCTCGGTGCAACCTCCTGGTAATGTTCATAAAGCCTCGTTTAATTTCCTCCTGGGTGCCTTCATCGGGATTTTGCAACCGCTCGTAATCTTCCTTACCAAAACCGACAGATGCCAGGTGCACGTTGAAGAACCGCAGGGTAGAACCATTCCAGTTGATGTCAGCGTATACAAACTTATTGTTCTGGATTTTTTCATCCGAGTAGAGAATGGTTCCGCTGGCAATTATGGGGTGCCTGGAGTAAATTGCCAGCCCGTAATTTTTTCCATCATTTGTGAGTTTGGCTACGCGGTACTTATATTCAAAATCGGGAGTTTCACTATGCTCATAGAACTCTTGTATGAGCAATATATCTGGGTCTTCATTTTGAACAACCCTCTTGATCTTAGAGGTGATGTTACCTGTACCCAGCCAATCATAAGCATCAAACATCCTTACATTATAGCTCATTACCTTGATCTTTTCAGCCGGATTTACCACTTTGTTGCTGCCTGAAAAACGGTAGAGCCTGCCGATGTGCAGGTAGCCTATAGCGATACAAAGAACGGGCAGTACAATCTTTACTTTGAACCGGAGCAGCCAGTAAAGAGCAAAGATGAGGTTAACAGTCAGAAGAGCGGGATAAGCCAGACCGGCAAAAGCAAAAACCGAGATCCAACTGGGGTTGAAATAATAGGCCAGGTAAGAGGTAAGTAAGCCGAGGGCTGCCAGGATATTAAAAAAATACAGCAGACCGTCAAAAAACGTTTTACGCCTTTTGGCACTCATTGATCTTTACCGAATTTAAAAAGAAAATCCTTCTCCTCTTTAGATAAGCTGTCGTAGCCGGACTTGCTTATTTTATCGAGAATATCATCTACTTTTTGTTGATTATAAGCCTTGTTTTCGTGGTAAACGCGGTCGTTTTGGGTATCGCGGGCGTAAACCTTCTTGATCTTGGGCCGGGGTTTAAACCAATTGGCTATATTATCCATAAAACTGCTGAAACCTTCAGTAATATCTTTACCGGCCTGCAGGCGCCTGATGAAGAGATAGCCAAACAACGCCCCTCCCAAATGAGCGATATGGCCTCCGGGATTATTGCCTTCACCGAGGTAAATCAGATCCATCAGGAGTAAGAGGGCTGCTAATATCCAAAGTTTAACTTCCAGGGTGAAGAACAACCTCACTCTGAAATTCGGAATATAAGTAGCTATGGCTATCACTACGGCCATAACTCCGGCTGAAGCCCCCCGGTTATCAGAACCGATCACTGCTTCATTAAACATGGGAAAAATATTGTACGATATAACATACAAAGCTCCTCCTGCCAATCCCCCTAGAATATAGGTGCTCAGCAGCCTTCTTCCTCCCATATGCTCCATGAATAGCCGTCCGGCAAAATAGAGGTATAGAAGGTTGAAAAGTATATGAAGAAAGCCCTGGTGAAGGAACATGTAGGTAAAAAGGGTCCAGGGGCGGGTAATGAGCCTGGATAAGTTACTGGGTAGAGCAGTCCAGTCGATAAATATATCAGCTATATCAAATTTGAGCAGTGAAGAAATTACTCTTAAAAGGATATAGACGATAAAAACACCCAGGTTGATGTAAATTAAACGCATTAGGGCATTGCCCTCCTGAAAAGCACGTTTTATTTCATCGCGGATCCCAGCCATTAGTAACGATAGGTAGAACTGTTATTGCGCCAATATCTGATCAACAAATATCCGAAAAGCATTCCTCCCAAATGGGCAAAATGAGCAATATTACTGTCAGGATCATTGGCAATGCCATTATACAACTCAAGGGCACCAAAGATCATAACCAAATACTTGGCTTTGATGGGGAATAAAAAGTAGATGTAGACAGGTTGATTGGGAAACATCATACCAAAGGCCAGCAGTACACCAAATACGGCACCGGAAGCCCCCACAGTAGGCGTATTGAGTAAGAGATTAGCCTTAGCCAATATCGGATCGACATAATTCTGACCGTTGAGCAAGGCAGATTGGCCATTGGCCAATATATCCTGTAGTTGGATATCGCTGATTTGATCCCGGATCATGCTAAACTCGAAATAAGTAACTCCCAAATGGAGAAAAGCAGCGCCAAAACCGGTTACCAGGTAGTAAATGAGAAAACGTTTTGGCCCCCATACGTTTTCCAGGGCATAGCCAAACATCCACAAGGCAAACATATTGAAGAAAATATGCCCCAGGTTACCGTGCATAAACATGTGGGTTACGATCTGATAAGGCTCAAAATGCTCTGAAAAGGGTAGGTAGATTCCCAGTAAACGGGCAAGGTCAAGGCCAAATACACTACCTAAAACTACAGAAGCAAGGTAAAACAAGCCGTTGATAATCAGGAGGTTTTTGATAACTTCCGGTAAAAGATTAAATCGCAAGGGTCTTTGATACATCAATTAAAAGATTTTTCCAGATATTCAAGCTTGAGGTTGACAATAACAGGCTTTCCTCCAGGGCTAACATAAGGCGA